>DATGOR010000022.1:0-2592 GCA_035305805.1 Vicingaceae bacterium
AATAGTGTATGATGCAGTTGTTTTTCCGGCTCCGTTGCATCCTGCAATTATGTATAGGTTTCTATCCTCCATTCTTCAACAAATTTAGTTTTTTATTATTGTAATTAAAACAAGAAGAAGGGTTTTCAGCTCTATGTACAAAATTATTTTTTAACATTGTTGACTCATTAATTTATAAGCTCCCGAAATATAAAGCTTAAAAGTAAAATGTTTCTTATTAAAATGTATAAAATAGAGAGAGGGAAGTATCTCTTTCAACCAATACACTACCAACTCGTTAACACAAATTTTAAGGTAATTACACTAATTTGCACAAACTCTCCCCTAACCCCTCTCTTGAAAGAGAGGGGAAAATTATCGCTAGATAATTTGGGGTGAGTTGATTAAATAGAAGCTGATAAAAAAACATCAAAGATGTTTTTTGTGTTCATTTGGTAAATGGTACTAAATAATTTGTGTAATTAGTGTTAATTTGTGTATAAAGTGTAAAATGGATTGTAACCTAAAAATTTTCTGTTCTCGATACGCTTCGAACCTCACTACTCGAACAGAAATGGGAAGAACATTTTAGATTAAAAGTTTCTCAATTACACTTTAATAACATGCCAAAGACATTTATAAAAAAAGAGCGATGAAATTCATCGCTCTTTTTAGTTATTTGTAAGGAGAAATTACCCTCCAAAATCATCAAATCTAACATTCTCCGGTGGTACTCCCCAATCGTCACACATTTTTACCACGGCATTATTCATCATCGGAGGTCCACAGAAGTAAAATTCTATGTCTTCCGGTGAATCATGTTTGCTTAGGTATTGATCAATCACCACTTGATGAATAAACCCTACAAAACCATCTCCTTCTTCATCGTTGGTATCTTTTTTTACTTTCCAATTATCCGACTCTAATGGTTCTGAAAGTGCTAAATAAAACTTGAAATTTGGGAATTCTTTTTCCAAATCTCTAAAGTAGTGAATATAGAATAATTCTGCTTTAGAACGTCCTCCGTACCAATAAGTAACTTTTCTGTTGGTTTTTAAGGTTTTAAACAATTCGTATAAATGCGAACGCATAGGAGCCATTCCTGCACCACCTCCAATGTAAAGCATTTCTGCATCAGAGTGGTTAATAAAGAATTCTCCGTAAGGTCCTGAGATAATTACTTTGTCGCCTTGTTTTCTACTAAAGATATAAGAAGAAGCAACACCTGGATTTACATCCATCCATCCGCCTTTATCTCTATCAAAAGGAGGCGTTGCCACACGCACATTCAACATAATTTTTCTTCCTTCTGCCGGGTAAGAAGCCATAGAGTAAGCTCTCACTACTTCTTCATCATTTTTCATCACCAAAGGCCATAGCTTAAATTTATCCCAATCCGGTTTAAATTTATCCGGCTCACCCGGATGATCTTGAGGATGTGCAGAAATATCCATGTCTTCATATTTAATGGTACATGGTGGTATTTTAATTTGAATATACCCTCCTGCTTTGTAATCCATGTCTTCAGGAATTTCAACAATAAACTCTTTGATAAAAGTAGCAACATTGTAGTTTGAAACCACAGTAGCTTCCCACTCTTTAATTCCTAATATTTCCTCTTCAATCTCAATTTCCATGTCCTCTTTCACTTTCACCTGGCATCCTAAACGCATACCTTCTGCAATTTCTTTTCTGGAAAAATGAGGTTCTTCTGTAGGAAGAATACTTCCTCCACCACTATGTACATGGCATTTGCATTGAATACAAGTACCGCCACCACCGCAAGCAGAAGGTAAAAAGATACCGTTGTTTCCTAGTGTGGTTAAAAGTGTACTTCCTGCTTCTACTTCAAGAACTTTGTCTTTGTTAATGGTAATTTTTACAGGCCCCGAACTAGTTAATTTCGATTTTGCCCAAAGCAGTAATAATACGAGTAACAAGGTTACTACCGTAAAAATAATTACTGAAATTACAATTGTTGTTGTGCTTATTGCTAAAAACATATCTGAATATATTTGTTACGTAATATTATTAAAGTTCAATTCCCATAAAGCTCATAAAAGCTATCCCCATCAATCCGCAGATGATAAAGGTAATTCCTAGCCCTCTTAATGGTCCCGGAACATGAGAATATTTAATCTTTTCTCTGATGGCTGCAATAGCAACAATGGCTAACCACCAACCCACTCCGGAACCTAATCCGAATACAGTAGCTTCTCCAATGTTAGCATATTGTCTTTCTTGCATAAATAAAGCTCCACCTAAAATAGAACAGTTTACTGCTATAAGTGGTAAGAAAATACCCAACGCTCCATAAAGAGCCGGAGCAAATTTTTCTACTGCCATTTCTACTATTTGTACGGTAGAAGCAATTACTGCAATAAACATAATAAAGCTTAAGAAGCTTAAGTCAACGGTAGCATAATCTTCGCCTAACCAAGTTAATGCTCCTTCTTTAAGCACAAAATTTTCTAATAAATAGTTGATTGGTACAGTAACCCCCAAAACGAAGATAACTGCCAAACCTAATCCATTAGCTGTTGATACTGTTTTAGATACAGCTAAGTAAGAGCACATGCCTAAGAAATAGGCGAAAATCATATTTTCTATGAA
>DATGOR010000023.1:0-5593 GCA_035305805.1 Vicingaceae bacterium
ACAATGTTTTTAACCAGTGATTGTAATGGAGTAAAAGCAATTAGTTGACCAAAACAACCACAATCATCTGTATTTCCTTTTGTAAATAGCAGAAAAACCAAATAAGCACTAAAAGCAAGTAAGGAAGCTTGTGCCAAATAATATATCAGATTCTTTCCCCATAAATTGATACTAATTGCTATTCCCATAAAAATTTCAATGGCAATTATTATACGGGCTATAAATGGAGCTATTACCCAATTTGTTATTCCCATCTCAACAAAAATCACTTCGAATGGTTCTATTGGGAATAACTTACTAACTCCTGATAAAACAAACGTTCCTCCAATTAAAATTCTAAAAAATAAAAATAAATAGTTCATCATTAAAATGAAGTTGTTTAAAGTTTAAAGTCCAAATATAACAATGAAAATGAATTAATCTTATGTTCTTTTTAAGAATAGAGCTCCACTCTATTCTGTTTAAATTACGCTCCTTCGGAGCTGAAGCTCCGAAGGAGCGTAATTTTTTAGCAATGAGTGTTAGCTCATTGCAATAATCAATGTAAATTGTTAATTATAAAGTGGACTTTAAACAACTTCAATAAAAAAATATCCTATCAAAAAAAATTGATAGGATAATTTGTTTAATTAGTGCAAAGTTATTTAAGGTTTACTCAACTTTACAGTCAAAACCAAGTGCTTTTGCATCATCACAAGCTTCTTTTACATTGCAATCGCAATCATCTTCGTTAAAAGATTCTGCACCTGTACATTTACATTCTTCCTTAGAACATGAAGTAGTAGAAAACGCAACTCCTCCCATGATTACAAAAGCTAAAAATAATTTTTTCATAATGTTTTAGTTTTTAAAAATTTATAATTGACTGCTAAAATATAAATATTTATTGAATAAAAAAAGCTTTCTGTTATATAACAGAAAGCTTTTTTCATGAGTAACTTACAATTTTTTAGTTTACTGCAGCTTGAAACTCTGCATCATCTCTGTATTTAATAAACTCTGCATCGTCTTTCGCTTTAGCTTTAAGTGAAGCATCTTTTCCAGTAGCAGTTTTTAAGTTATCTACCATCATTGCTTTATCACCTGCTCTTGCACCTGCAATTGCTTTTAAGTAATATGACAAAGCTTCATCTTTATCAGCAGAGTTGTCAATTGTTTGACCAATACTGTTGTCTCCGCTTAACAATTTAGCTAATGCAGCATTGAATGAATTTACACCTGAGTAGTTAGATACTGCAGCAGCATAATCTCCTTCAATAATGTTAATGATTCCTTTGTTTTCATTTACTTCACTTCCTGCACCACTTGCTTTATCGTAGTATTCTTTAGCAGCTGCTAAGTCACCATTTAATCTAGCAATAACACCTAAGTTGTTGTTTACAACAGGTGTACTTTCAATACCGTTAGCTTTTTCAAACTCAGTTTTAGCATCAGCTAATTTGTTTTGATTAACATATAAGTAACCTAAGTTGTTTGGACCTCTCCAATCGTTAGGGAATTTATTCACAAAACTTTTATAGATAGACTCTTTTTTCGCCATATCATCATAAAGAGTAGCTGCATATAACATTTGTTCTGCATCTAAAGAATCAATGTTAGTATCCACTAAAGTTTTAATTTCATCATCCGTTAAGTTGTGGTGTTTCATTACCAAGTTAACTTGAGATCTTCTTAAAACAGGTAATACTTTTTTAGCCACTTCTTTGTAGGTAGCTGCTAAGTTTTTGATTTCTTCTTCTCTTTTGGTAACATCCGTATATTGCTCCAACACTCTAATAATTAATTCCTTATCTTGAATATCAGATTCTTGCATTAACTTTTTGAAACCATCCCAATCTTCTCCTTTACCGGTTTCTTTAGCAAATCCTTCAGGTATTTCAATTTTGTGTTGTTTCAATAAAGCAATGATACTTTTTGCAGCAGAAGCAGCTCTTTCGTTAGCTAAATTTTCGTTTTTACTGATTTCACCTTCAGGAGATGCATAAGCTTCAATTACTAAACTATTGAATTCCATTTTAGGATCTTCTTTCCATCCTTTTAATTTAGATTTTAGGTCTTTAATATCTTTGTCAGACATTTCAGAACCTCTAACCACAGAACTGTTTACTAAATAATGAATTTCAACATTGTTATTTTCTAATGTGAATTTTTCAAATTTATCTGCACCGATGATAGCTTTGTCAGCATTCATTACTAATTTAGGAGTAATGATGGTACCATCAGCAGCTTTTCTTGGATCTAAATCTTTGGTTTTTCCTTTGTACTCACCAGAAGCTCTTAATTCTAAAGTAGCTTTGTGCATTCCATCTTTGTAAGGTATTTTAGTGGTATGAGAAAAACTTCCACCCTTTTCGTAATTGATTACTGTACCTTCAGCTTCAGAATCTTCTCCTTTTAATTTGAATGGTTCAAATTCATGCGTTCCACCGTCATAAACAATTACCGGAGTAACAGTTGCAGACACTTTTTTGTTGAAGTATTTGGTTGGGAAACTTCCGTTAACAGCAATTTGAATGCTGTCTCCGTGCATTTCCATAGGGTTTGGCGTAACTTCATAGTTCACCTCTCCTTGGCGTTTTACCATCTTTGCTAAAGGATTACAAGCAACAAACACCGTTGATGATGCCAAAAACAAAGAAAATAGTTTTAAATTGTTAGTTCTCATTTTTAATTATTTAAGTTTAATTAATTTAGTTTGAAGTTGCAATATTAACTAATGTTTTTTACAAATAAAAAACTATTTTATATAAATGTATAAGGTTTTGTTATAGTTTTTCCACTTTTAGGACATCATTACACTCACTTAATAATTGACTGACAGTTTTTTTTAAAACAGGATGTAGCAAATTTTCCGAAATTTCTTTCAAGGGTATTAAAATAAACTTTCTTTCTGAAATTCGAGGATGTGGAACAATTAAACACTCTTCTTCTAATACTGAATCATCATAAAAAAGCAAATCAATATCTAAGGTTCGTTCGCCCCATTTTTGTAATCGAACCCTGCCCAATTCCTTTTCTATTGCTAAAGCTTGAGTTAATACTTCAATTGGAGATAATTTGGTATTAACCAATAAAACTTGGTTTAAAAAATCAGGTTGATTTTCAACACCCCAAGCTGCTGTTTTATAAACTCCGGATGCTGTAACCACATCTCCAATTTTACTAGTAATAAGTTTTTTGGCTATTTGAAATGTTTCCAAAACATCTCCTACGTTTCCTCCTAAGGATAAATATAATTGGTGAAAATTTGAATTATTTGCCATTTATCATTTTATGAAGCCATTAATGTAAATTTAATGGTACAAAGTACTTAAGTAGTATATATTTGTAGTAACAAAATTAAAATAAATCACTAACTAAATAAAACAAACCTATGAAACAGTTTTTTAAAATTATGTTTGCCTCCATTGCAGCAATGATTGTAATGGGCTTTCTATTTTTCTTTATTACTTTCGGAATTATTGGCAGTTTAATTTCTTCTGATGCCGATAAAGAGGTAAAAGTAAAAGAAAATTCAGTAATGCACATCAGTCTGTCGGAAGCTATACCGGACAGAACACCTGAAAATCCTTTTGAAAACTTTGATTTTGCTACTATGCAGCCCTCTAAATCTTTGGGGCTTGACAAAATCTTAGAAACCATTGAAAAAGCTAAAACCGATGATAGAATAAAAGGTATTTATTTAGACCTTAATGCTGTTAGCGGAGGTATGGCTACCGTAGAAGAAATTAGAAATGCGTTAGAAGATTTTAAAACTTCCGGTAAATGGATCGTGAGTTATTCAGAAATTTATACTCAAAAAGGATATTATTTGGCTTCTGTTGCCGATAAAATCTACTTAAATCCTGCCGGAATGATGGAGTTAAGAGGACTTTCCTCTGAGTTAATGTTCTTTAAAAATGCTTTAGAGAAATTGGATGTTGATATGCAGGTAATTCGTCATGGAAAATTTAAAAGTGCCGTAGAGCCTTTTATGTTAGAAAAAATGAGTGAATCGAACAGAAACCAGATGCAATTGATTTTAAACACCTCTTGGGGAAGTATGTTGGAAAAAGTAAGTAAATCTCGTAATATTAGTATAGAAAAAATTAATGAATTAGCTGATGGAATAAAAATCCAAAAAGCCATTGATGCTAAAAACGAAGGTTTTGTAGATGAACTAATGTATAAAGACCAATTGTTAGATATGTTTAGAGAAAAGTTGGAAATTGCTGCCACCGATGAAATCAACTTTATAAAAATGCCTAAATATTTATCGGCTACCAAAGATCCTCTTGAAAAATTAAAAGAAGAAACCGAAAAACCTAAAGACAATCAAATTGCAATAGTATATGCTGCAGGAGACATTGTTAGCGGCAAAGGCGAAAAAGGTGAAATGGGCTCTGAAACCATCTCTAAAGCCATCAGAGAAGCTCGATTAGACAGCAATGTTAAAGCCATCGTTTTGCGTGTAAATTCTCCCGGAGGAAGTGCCTTAGCGTCAGACGTAATGTGGAGAGAAGTAGTTTTAGCTAAAAAAGTAAAACCTGTTGTAGTTTCTATGGGTAACGTAGCGGCTTCCGGTGGATATTACATTTCTTGTGCTGCCGATAAAATTGTTGCTGATGAAAAAACCATCACAGGTTCTATTGGAGTATTTGGGTTAATACCTAATGCACAAGGATTTTTTAATAATAAACTAGGCATTACTTTCGACACTGTAAAAACGAATACTCATGCTGATATGTTGACGGTTTTCCGTCCGCTTACGCAGGAAGAAAAAGACATCATTCAAATAGGAGTAGAAAATATTTATGACGATTTTATTACCAAAGTAGCAGAAGGAAGGGGTATGACCAAAGACCAAGTAGATTCTATTGGACAAGGTAGAGTTTGGACAGGAATTGATGCTAAAAAAATTGGTTTGGTAGATGAAATTGGTGGTATTGACAAAGCCATCGCTATTGCAAAAGAAATGGCTGAACTAGAAGATTACACTATTTCTAATTATCCTAAAGCTGAGAAAAACCCATTTAACGAACTACTTATTTCACTTTCGGGCGACATGGAAGCTTACTACATGAAAAAACAAATGGGTAATGGTTACAAATATTACAGAGCAGTTGAACGATTAACTAAGCACAATGGTATTATAGCCCGAATGCCTTTTGAAATAGAAATTCACTAAAAATAACAAAAGTATATTCCAAAAAAAACCTGAAGTACGTGCTTCAGGTTTTTTTTGTTTTAATAACATTAAACAATTGACAAGATGAATAAAGTCAGTTATTATTTTTACTTCCAATAAAATGTATAAAAAATGATTTAACTCATATTATAAATATTTATAAGCCACTAACTTTGGTTAAAAGTTCTCGTTGAACAAACATCCAATTGAAATCAAAAAAATAGATAGATATGAAAAATTTAAAACAACTATTCCTCCTACTAATAATAGCAAGTTCCTTCCCTACTTTTGCTCAATTTACATTAGATGGAGAAATTAGACCTCGGTTTGAATACCGAAACGGATTTAAAAATGTGTTGGACTCCACTCAAGATCCGGCCGCTTTTGTTGACCAAAGAACAAGAATAAATTTTGGTTACAAATCGG
>DATGOR010000024.1:0-9071 GCA_035305805.1 Vicingaceae bacterium
ATGAGTGGTAAATTAGTGCTTTCTGATTTCACCAGAAATGCAATTAATGCCTTTAAGAAAAAGTAAGCGAAGGGATGATGAACAAACCATCGATTAAGTGCATTAAAAATATCCTTATACCTTCCCGGCATGACCAAAAACCCTTGTTGGTTGACGTGGCTTATATGCCTACCAATACTCCAAAAAAGATAGTGGTTTTTCTCCATGGATTTAAAGGGTTTAAAGATTGGGGGCATTTTAACGAAGTGATGCATTTTTTTGCAGAAAACAACATGGTGTTTGTAAAGTTTAACTTTTCGCATAATGGTGGTACAATTGATCAGCCTATTGATTTTCCGGATTTAGAAAGTTTTGGTAAAAACACTATTTCTAAAGAATTGACAGATGTTAAAACAGTATTAAATTGGATTGTTTCAGGCACAGAAATTCCCAACAACGAAAAGGATTTAAAAGATATTTCTATCATTGGACACAGTAGAGGTGGAGGAGTGGCAATGTTGGCAGCTGCTTATTACAAAGAAATTACAAAAGTAGTTACTTGGGCTGCAGTTTGTAGTTTTCATGATAGGTTGCCCCAAAATTTAAATCAATGGAAAGAAGACGGAGTGATTTACATGGAGAATACCAGAACTAAGCAACAAATGCCTATGTATTATTCTTTTGTAGAAGATTTATTGCTTAACAAGAGCATGCTAAGTATTGAGTGTGCTGTTAAGAAACTAAGACAACCTCAGTTAATTATACACGGAACTAACGATGCTACCGTTCCATTAAATGAAGCTGAAAAACTTAGCGAATGGAATCCAACAGCACAACTTAAGGTGATTGAAGATGGAGATCACACTTTTGGGATAAAGCATCCTTTTAAAAAATCAGATAAAATAAGTCGGGCAGCTAAACAGGTGTTAGACTTATCATTAGCATTTATTCAAGAAAAAATGTAATTTAAAATATTTAAAAATTTTGCAGAAATAAAAAAATAGTTATTTTTGCATTCCTTTTTAATAAGGACGTTCTTTTAGAATAGCAATTAAATAGTAAGCGAGAGTAGCTCAGCTGGTAGAGCACGACCTTGCCAAGGTCGGGGTCGCGGGTTCGAATCCCGTCTCCCGCTCCAACAATAAATTGTTGCTCAGGTGGTGGAATTGGTAGACACGCAAGACTTAAAATCTTGTGCCCATTAGGGCGTGCGGGTTCAAGTCCCGCCCCGAGTACTTTAAACCTCTGTTAATCCTTTGATTTTCAGAGGTTTTTTTGTTTAAAAAATCAGTAGATTACAAAAGGAATAAAAAAAGCCTCGAAAATTTTAGTTTTCGAGGCTTTTAATTTTTGAGGTCCCGAGCGGATTCGAACCGCTGTACAAGGTTTTGCAGACCTCTGCCTAACCGCTCGGCCACAGGACCCTTCTGTTTTTAATTCGGCTGCAAATTTAACACATTTTTTTGTAACTATACAATTAATCCGATTTTTACTTTAATTTATTTCCTAACTTTGTAACAATGAAAAAGTTTTATAGCTATATTAGCATACTGCTTATAGTGGCAATTTCCTACACTTACGTTGGGAAAACCCTTCACGAGCTTTTTTTTCATCATGAAGGAACTCATTGCGATGCTAAAACGGAAAAACATTTTCATCATCTTGAACATCAGCATGAAGACTTAATATGTACTTTTAGTTTTGCTGCTTCTAACGAAGCCAAACCATCCATAGAGAATTTTTTCAAATTGTTTAGTGAAAGTCGGTTGTTAAATGACCTCACTTCACTTATAACAAAAAGATTATTCTTTGACAACCATCCCTTAAGGGGGCCGCCTGCCTTCTAATGTCATTCCGATTATTCTCGGTGCTTAAAAAAGCATTACTTTTTGGTGTTCTATTTTTTGAATTGCCAAGTAGTTTGGTGATACCACTCTTTTAAAACAAACTATTTTTTATGTAATTCTTATGCAATGAAGCGTTTATTGCTTTTGTTGTTAGTGTTGCTGAATACGTTTCCTTTTTTTGGGCAGAATATTCCGTGTGATTTTATGCTAAAAGGAATTGTTATTGACGAACACGACCAACAACCACTATCTTTTTCTACCATTTATATTTTGGAATTAGAAAAAGGGTATGTTTCCGATATAAACGGCATTTTTGTCGTTCCGGCACTATGTCGCCAAAACTATACGTTAGTTATTGGACATATTGGCTGTGAGCCTGATACACAACAAGTTTTTGTGTCGTCTTCGCTTACCAAAACGTTTTATTTAGAACATCATGTAGAAGAATTACAAGAGTTTGCTATCATAGAGAATGAAATAAAACCTTTGTCGTCTGTAGTAAAGAAAGAGCTTACCGCAGAAGAAATGAACAAAGTAAAAGGAAGAACTTTAGGTGAAAGCATGAAAGAACTTACCGGAGTAACCACTTTAACAACAGGAAATTCTATCTCAAAACCTGTGATTCATGGAATGCACAGTGATAGAATTTTAATACTAAACAACGGTATCCGACAAGAAGGACAGCAATGGGGAAGTGAACACGCTCCTGAAATAGATCCTTTTATTGCCGGAAAGCTTAGTGTAGTAAAAGGAGCTCAAAGTGTACGTTACGGAGCCAATGCTATTGGTGGAGTGGTGTTAGTAGAACCTTACGACTTGCCGGATAGTTCGGGGGTTAGCGGAGAATTAAATGCTGTAGGTTCATCTAATGGAAAACAAGGGGTAGGTTCCTTGATGTTGCAAGGAAAATCCAATAAATTATTTGGGATAGCTTGGCGTGTGCAAGGTTCTTTGAAAAAAAGTGGAAACGTTCATACACCTGATTATACTTTGAAAAACACCGGGGTGGAAGAGCAAAATTTTTCATGGACGCTTGGTTGGGATAAGGAAAAATATGGGGTGGAATTATTTTACAGTCAGTTTAATAGTAATATCGGAATTTTTTCAGGGGCACATATTGGCAATTTAACTGATTTACAAGCAGCGTTTGAAGCCGATGAGCCTTTTGAAAAAGCTGAATTTACTTATACTATTGACCGCCCATATCAGAATATTTCCCATGAGTTGTTTAAAGCAAAAAGTTTTATCAAAACAGGAAATATAGGGAAAGTTACTGCCATGTATGCTCGTCAATTCAACCTAAGAGAGGAGTATGATAAACACCTGCCACGTAATAGTAGTTCGGTTGATTTACTTGAACCAGAATTAAAGTTCGGGCTAACAACGCATACTACTGATTTGGTGTGGGAACACGAACGTATTCGAAAGTTTAAAGGTTCTGTTGGAGTAAATTGGATTTATCAAGGGAATACAGCTGTTGGAAGAAATTTTATTCCTAATTTCATCAAAGAAACTACCGGTATTTTTGTAATAGAAAATTGGACTAGCAATAATTATAAATGGCAAATTGAAGGTGGTGCTCGTTTTGATAGAGTTTATCAAATTGCTTATGTGTGGGAAGGAAAAACACTTACTTCACCTGATTTTGTTTACCATAATTTTTCAGGAACGATAGGCAGTGTTTACAAGTTGACCAACGAAATTACGCTGGGGTATAATTTTGGCTCTGCTTGGCGTCCACCGGGAATAAATGAGCTGTTTAGTGATGGTGTTCATCATGGTGCAGCAACAGTTGAAATTGGAGACAATACCCTTTCTCCCGAAAAAGCTTTTAATAACCTTTTTTCATTGGAATACCTTTCAGAAAAATGGTTGATTCAGTTGGAGGCGTATTACAATCACATTGTTAACTATATTTATTTAGCACCTGAACTTCCACCAACACTGACTATAAGAGGAGCATTTCCTACTTTTAAGTACAAGCAAACTACCGCTTCATTTAAAGGATTGGATGCTAAGGTAAATTATCGTTTTCTTAAAAATGTGAGTTATACAGGTAAGGCTTCTTTATTGCGTGCATTTAATGAAACATCTAGTGAGTGGCTATTTGGAGTTCCTTCGGATAGGTTTGAAAACGGGGTAACCTATCATTTTCTAAAATGGAAAAATAGTTACCTGGGAGCTTCATTGCAGCACGTTTTAAAACAAACTAGATACGAAGAAAACGCTGATTTTGTAGCACCTCCGGAAGGATACGAGTTGTTGAGCGTTCAGGCGGGGATTGAGTTTACTATTTTTAAAACCAAACAAAAAACAGTACCATTGATAATCGGAATGCAAATAAACAATGTACTAAATACCACTTATCGCGATTACTTGAACAGGTTTAGGTATTATAGCGATGAAATGGGAAGAAATTTTATTTTACAATTAAAAACAACTTTTTAAAATATAACATCATGAAAGCAATGCAAAAAATTACCAAAACAAGCTTATTTTTATTTTTGGCAGCCGCGTTAATAGTGGGATGTAAAAAAGATGATGATGCTCCAAAACCATCTGCTTCAACTCCTCCCGCTAATGAGGAGGAATTAATAACCTCTGTAAAAATAACATTGACAGATACTGCCGGTGTAGCACCGATTGTTGAAGCTTGGTTTAGAGACCCTGATGGAGATGGGGGAAATGCACCTATCCAATTTGATACTATCCGATTAGCAGCCAACACTGTTTACAATGCTACCATCGAATTGTATGACGAATCTAAAAACCCTGTTGAAGATATTACAGCAGAAGTACAGGCAGAAGACGATGAGCATATTTTTTGCTACACACCTTCAGCAGTAAATTTAGCAATTATCAGAACTGATTCTGATGGTACTTACGAAGTTGGTTTAGCTACTCAATGGTCGGCAGGAGCTGCTTCCGTAGGAACAACAAAAGTAACGTTGAAACATCAGCCTGATGGAATAAAAGATGGTACTTGTGCTCCCGGAGATACCGATGTAGAATTAGATTTTGTTACTGAAATACAGTAATTCAGGTAATTAAATCCCTTAACAACCTGACAGGTTTTAAATTCCTGTCAGGTTTTTTTATTGGTATCTTTTAATAATTTTAATAAAGAATCTATTTTATAATCTATATCTTGTAAAAAAAAACCTAATAACTGGAAAGTCATTAGGTTTTGAAATGAAGTAAAATGTAATCGTGACCTCGACAGGATTCAAACCTGTAACCTTCTGAGCCGTAATCAGATGCGCTATTCAGTTGCGCCACGAGGCCAAATTGGCTGCAAATATAGAAAAAATGCCGCTAATTTCTCTAATTTTATTATTTTTAGATTTTAAAAACCATTAAATAAAATAATGCATCATGCCTAATTACGGGAAAGTAACTCATGAAGTTATTCAACAGCTGCGACAAATAGTAGGAGAAAAATTCGTTATAACTTCATTGGAATCAATGGAAAAATATAGCCACGATCATACAGAAGATTTGGTGTTTTTTCCTGAAGTAGTAGTACTGCCCCAAACACCTGAACAAATTAGTGAAGTATTAAAGTTGAGCAATAAGTATGTAATACCTGTTACGCCAAGAGGTGCGGGAACAGGATTGAGCGGAGGTGCTTTACCCACAGAAAAAGGTATTTTACTTTCCGTAGAACGATTGAATCGCATTATAGCAATAGATGAAAAAAACTTACAAGCCACTGTAGAGCCGGGAGTGATAACTCAAGAATTTCAAGAGGCCGTTAAAGCAAAGAGGCTTTTTTATCCTCCTGATCCGGCCAGTAAAGGAAGTTGTTTTATCGGTGGGAATTTAGCTGAAAATTCAGGAGGACCAAAAGCTGTAAAGTACGGAGTTACTAGCGATTATGTATTGAATTTAGAGGTGGTACTTCCAACCGGTGAGATTATTTGGACAGGAGCCAATGTATTGAAAAATGCAACCGGTTACAACCTTACTCAACTGATGGTTGGGAGCGAAGGAACCCTAGGAATTATAACTAAAGCTGTTTTTAAATTATTACCTCATCCTCAGCATGATTTATTGATGTTGGTGCCGTTTACTTCTGCTGAAGAGGCGTGCAAGGCGGTGTCATCAATTTTTATGGCAGGAGTTACTCCTTCTGCTATGGAGTTAATGGAAAAGTCTGCTTTTGAGTTAGGTAAAAAAACAGTTGGAGACGATATGGTTGCCGCCAATTCGGATGTAGAAGCATTTTTATTAATAGAAGTAGATGGCAATGATGTGGACGTGCTGATGAAAGAAATGGAAATTATCCACCAAGTATTAGAACATTTTGAAACAGGTGAAATACTTTTTGCTGATGATGCCGCGCAGAAAGAAAGGCTTTGGAAGATACGAAGAGTAATTGGAGAGGCTGTGAAAATGCAATCAGTCTATAAAGAGGAAGATACTGTAGTGCCTCGTGCAGCGTTGCCTAAATTACTAAAAGGAGTAAAAATTATAGGTGAAAAATATGGTTTTAGTTCGATTTGTTATGGGCATGCCGGAGATGGAAATTTGCATGTTAACATCCTTAAAGGAGATATGAGTGATGAAGCATGGAACAACGAGCTATCCAAAGGTGTAGAAGAAATTTTTGAGCTTTGCGTACAATTAAAAGGTACTATTTCGGGAGAACATGGAATTGGATATGTACAAAAATCATTTTTACCCATTGTGTTTTCAGAGAAAAACTTACAGTTACAGCAACATATCAAGCAACTTTTTGATCCCCAACTTATCCTTAATCCCAATAAAATATTTCCATAAAAAAAACTCCGTGATTGCTCACGGAGTTTTTTAATTTTTTGAAGAGCGATAGTTAGCTTCTTCTTTCTTTTTTATAAGAAGAACGAGAAGAAGTTCTTTCTCTTCGGTTTCCACCACGGTTTCCACCGCTTCCACCTTTGTAACCACCTCTATCGCTACCCCTGTCTCCTCTAGGTTTATCTTTAGAAAACTCAATACGAATATCTCTGTTTTCAATGTTTCTTCCATTTAGTCGGTTGATTAATACTTCGCCAACCGGTTCGCTAACGCCAATAAAAGCAAAACTATCAAATAAATCAATTTTTCCTATGGAAGCACCGTCAACACCTGTTTGGTTACATAAAAATCCGAGTACTTGACCTTTGTTTTCAAACCCATCCATTTTACCAATGTTAATAAACAATCGGTTGGTGTTTCTTGTACTGTTATCACCTTTTCTAGTGCCTCTTTCGCCTCTATCTCTACTTTGTTTGATAGATTTTGAATCGATATTTAAATCACGAGCTTTGTCATATTGTTGGATGAATCTGTTGAATTCTAACGAAACAAAACGTTCTATAATTTCTTCTTTAGAAAAGTCTTTATATTCTTCATGAATTTGTGCAATAAAAGGAGCTAATCCTTTTTCGTTAATCTCTACTTCTTTTACATTTTGAATTAACTTCATTAATTGCTCGTAACAAATTTCTTTTCCGGAAGGAACTTTAATCAATTCTAGTTTAGCCCCGATTTGTTTCTCTACCAAGCGAACTCTGCCTGCTTTTGAAGGGCTAACCAATGCAATTGATTTTCCTGATTTTCCGGCTCTTGCAGTTCTTCCACTTCGGTGTGTATAACTTTCAATATCATCCGGTAAGTCAATATGGAAAACATGTGTTAAGTCATCTACATCAATTCCTCTTGCGGCAACATCTGTAGCGATAAGTACTTGTAAGTTTTGTTTACGGAATTTTGCCATAACACTATCACGTTGTGCCTGAGATAAATCTCCATGCAAAGCATCTGCATTATAGCCGTCAGCCATTAGTTTATCTGCAAAATCTTTAGCTTCTCTTCTGGTGCGGCAAAAAACAATGCCATACATACCGGGAGCAACATCTATAAACCTTCTTAAAGCCTCGTATTGGTCTCTTCCGTAAACCATACAGTATTGATGTTCTATATTGGCAGCAGAACTATTTTTTGTTCCTACAGTAACCTTTACAGGATCTGTCATGTAGTTTTTAGCAATACGCTCTACTTCTTTTGGCATGGTGGCAGAAAACAACCAGGTGTTTTTGTGTTCAGGAGTTTGTTCTATAATTTTGGTAATGTCTTCTTTGAACCCCATATTAAGCATTTCATCTGCTTCATCCAAAACTACAATTTTTACATCGTCAAATTTTAGTACTTTTCTTTCCATTAAATCGATGGTTCTACCCGGTGTTCCAACAATAATGTTCACCCCCGATTTTATTTCACGAATTTGTTCGGAAATACTTGCACCACCATAAACAGCAACTACTTTAATTCCTTTGGTATGTTTGGAATAAAGTTTTAATTCGTTGGTAATTTGTAAACATAATTCGCGGGTTGGACACAAAATCATCCCTTGAATGTTTTTAGATTGTGCATCAATTTGCTGAATCATAGGCAAACCAAAAGCTGCGGTTTTTCCTGTTCCTGTTTGGGCTAAGCCCACATAATCTCTATCTCCGGTTAATAATAATGGAATAGATTGTTCTTGAATGGGTGATGGTTTTTCAAAACCCAATTCATCTACTGCCTTAATGATGTTTTCATCAAGACCTAATTCTTTAAATGTCATGTTATTTGTTTTGTTTATACCGAATCGGTATTGTTGATATTTACAGCGGGACGTAAAATCGCTAAAAATACTCTTTTACCAATTTGGCGAGTTTAGGCTATAACTTTTTGTAATAGCGGACGCAAAGTTGGGTTTTTATTTTGGATAAAAAAAAATAATTCGATGAATTGATGATTTTGACACCACTAATCCACCCATTTCTAAGTGTACAGTTGTATTTTTGGTAATTTAATTAATGATTAAAAAAGTTGTTAACGTTGTTTTAAACGACTTAACATTAACTTAACATTAAATTTGTTTTTGATTAACAAAGATAACATTAAGTAAATATACTTTTGCCGCCAATTACCGTTAGTTACAAAATAATAATAGTTTAACATTAAATAAATATTGATGAAGTATATTAAATTAATATTAATAGGAGGTGGAATTTTTACAAGTGCCCAATTTTTTTCGCAAGAAGTTACAAAATCAAGTTTTGGTAAAGGAATTTACAATGTAATAGCGGCCGATAGCTCGTGGAGTATGAAATTTGGTGCCAGATTTCAAAGTTTGTATGTGGGAGAATGGCAAGTTAACGATGAAAACAAACTTGCCGATGGAACTTCTAATTTTATGATAAGAAGAGCAAGGCTAAAATTTAATGGTTTTGCTTA
>DATGOR010000025.1:0-3797 GCA_035305805.1 Vicingaceae bacterium
TCAGCATACTGAAAGTAAAATATTTGAAGCTTCAGAGGTAATTAAAAGCCCGGGTATTCCAGATGCAGCTCCATTGATTGTAAATCTTAAGGAGAAAGGAATAAAAGTGATTTCGGAGATTGAATTTGCAGGCAGATATACGAATGCCAAAATTATTGGAATTACAGGGAGTAACGGAAAAACTACCACTACCAGCTTAATTTATCATATGCTAAAAAAAGCAGGATTAAATGTGGGGTTGGCAGGAAATATAGGCGACAGCTTTGCAAAGCAGGTGGCTCAAGCCGATAAAGATGTTTATGTGCTAGAATTAAGCAGCTTTCAGTTAGACGGAATAGTTGATTTTAAAGTAGATGTGGCCGTACTGCTTAACATCACTCCCGATCATTTAGATAGGTATGATTATCAATTGGATAACTATGCTGCTTCCAAATTTAAAATAACAAAAAACCAAGATGAAAACAGCCATTTTATCTACTGTGCAGACGATGAAATTATTCAACAACAATTAAAAAAAAAACAATTAAAAGCTCAACTACACCCTTTCAGCATTATGAAGGAAGTGCAAAATGGAGCTTTCATAAAAGATGAAAAACTAATACTAAACATAAATCAAAAACAACAAACTATGACATTACAAACATTAGCACTACAAGGAAAGCACAATCTTTACAATTCAATGGCATCAGGCATTGTGGGTAGAGTATTGGAATTAAAAAAAGAGATTATAAGAGAAAGTTTATCGGATTTTCAATCCATTGAACACCGTTTAGAACCTGTTTTAACAGTACACGGAATTGCATTTGTAAACGATTCTAAAGCTACTAATGTAAATGCTACTTGGTACGCCTTAGAAAGCTTTCAGGAAAATGTAATTTGGATAGTTGGTGGAGTGGACAAGGGAAACGATTATGAAATGCTAAAAGACTTAGTGAAAGAAAAAGTAAAAGCCATTGTTTGTTTAGGTAAAAACAATGAAAAAATTCACGAAGCATTTGGTGATGTGGTAACCAATATTGTAGATACTTCTTCTGCACAAGATGCTGTAAATGCAGCCTATCGTTTGGGGCGAAAAGGCGATACAGTATTGCTGTCTCCTGCATGTGCAAGTTTTGATTTGTTTGAAAATTACGAAGACAGAGGTCGCCAGTTTAAGGCTGCTGTAAGAGCATTGTAAAATATAAAAACATGGAAAAATTTACTACAATAGGTCATGTAGATTTTTACCGATTGCCTAAAGAGCAAATTAATTCGGTGGAGATAGGTGCATATCCGAGAACTGCCATAATAATGGACGAACAAGAAGTCTTGCAACATAAAGAATTACTAATAAAATGGTCGGAAAGTAATTTAGTGCTTTTGGTGGTAGTAACCAATCAACTAAATACCATTGTTCCTTATTTTATAAGTAAAAACATTTTACTTTTTGTTGCCGATAGTTTTTCTGAAGCAGCTCATTATGCAATATTGTCTAACCGAATGTTAAACAATGTGATTTGCACTTGTAACCAAGGCTTTACTTTTGATTTTTCAAACATAGAAGAATTGTAATGAACTTTATAGACAGATACATAAAAGGAGATAAGGTGGTTTGGCTGGTAGTGCTGCTGTTAGCCATTTTATCTGTTTTGGCAGTGTATAGTTCTATTGTTACGTTGGCTTATAAATACAAAGATGGAGATACTTTGTATTACTTGTTTAAACATGTTGTTATTTTAGTTGTTGGTTTTTTGTTGATGATTTTAGCTCATCAAATTCATTTTAAATATTACTCACGAATATCTCAAATTGCTTTAATTTTATCCATTCCCCTGTTGCTTTTAACCCTAATAACAGGAGCGAATATAAACGAAGCAAGCCGTTGGTTGGTGATTCCTGTAATCAATCAAACTTTTCAAACATCGGATTTGGCTAAGTTGGCACTTATCATGTATTTAGCTCGTTTTTTATATAAAAATCAGGCTGAGATTAAAACATCTACCAAAGTATTTGTAAAACTAATAGCTCCTGTTTTAGCCGTATGCGGATTAATTCTTCCTGCCAACTTTTCTACTGCAGCCATGCTTTTTACTACTAGTTTAATAGTGATGTTTGTAGGTGGTGTAAATATCAAGTATTTACTTTCATTAGTGGGAATTGGTGTTACCCTGCTGGTAATAATGTTGGCAGTAGCTAAGTTTCAACCCGACTTACTACCTAGAGCCGATACTTGGGTAAAAAGAATTGAATCATTTTCATCAGGTTCTGATGAAGGAAACTATCAGGCAGATCAAGCAAAAATTGCCATTGCCACAGGAGAGTTATTTGGTAAAGGTCCCGGAAAAAGTACGCAGCGAAATTTTTTGCCGCATCCATATTCCGATTTTATTTATGCTATTATTATAGAGGAGTACGGTTCTGTTATTGGCGGCTTAGGAGTTATTTTGTTGTACCTTATATTATTGTTTAGAGGAATTAAAATTGCTCAAAAATCAGAAACCACCTTTGGGTCATTATTAGCAATAGGTTTGTCATTTAGTTTGGTTTTTCAGGCAATGATAAACATGGCAGTAGCTGTAAATTTATTTCCGGTTACCGGTCAACCCTTACCTTTAGTTAGCATGGGAGGTACTTCTATTTGGTTTACTTGTTTGGCAATTGGAGTGATTCTAAGTGTTAGCAAGACCTCTGAACAATCGGTTGTTAAACCCCAAAAGAATTAACTAAACTAATATTTAAAATAAAATGCAAGCATACAAAATTATTATTAGTGGAGGAGGGACAGGAGGTCATATATTTCCTGCAATAGCTATTGCTAATGCGTTAAAAACAAAATTTCCTAATGTTGATATTTTGTTTGTAGGGGCTGAAGGTAAAATGGAAATGGAAAAAGTTCCTGCTGCCGGTTATAAAATTATTGGGTTACCCATTATGGGGTTGCAAAGGCGGTTGACACTTGAGAATTTGAAGTTTCCTTTTATGCTGCTGAAAAGTATGCGTATGGCAAAAAGAATATTAAATGAATTTCAGCCTAATGTAGTGGTTGGTGTGGGAGGATATGCTAGTGGACCATTGCTTAAGGCTGCTACCAAGATGAAAATTCCCGCTTTAATTCAAGAGCAAAATTCTTATCCGGGTATTACCAACAAAATGCTAGCCGGTAAAGTGCAAAAAATTTGTGTGGCTTATCAAGGTATGGAAAAATTCTTCCCAAAAGATAAAATTGTACTTACAGGAAACCCCGTTAGGCAAGATATAAAAAACCTTGAAGCTAAAAGAGAAAGAGCCATTGAACACTTTGAATTAGATAAAAATAAAAAAACCATCTTGGTAATAGGAGGTAGTTTGGGAGCAAAAACCATTAACGAAAGCATAGACGCAGGGTTAGAAAAAATTGTAGATAAAAATATGCAATTACTCTGGCAAACAGGAAAATGGTATGCCGACAAAGCTGCAAAAGCAGTGGAGCCATTTCAAGACAAACACATAAAAACAATGCCTTTTATAGCTAAAATGGACTATGCCTATGCGGTTGCAGATTTAGTTATTTCAAGGGCAGGAGCTAGCTCAATTTCTGAACTATGTATCGCAGCAAAAGCGACTGTTTTTGTGCCTTCACCAAATGTTGCAGAAGACCATCAAACGAAAAATGCAATGGCTTTGGTAAATCAAAATGCGGCATTATTAGTAAAAGATATGGAGGCTAAAAATAAACTCGTTCCTCAGGTGCTAGAGGTGCTGGATGACGAGTTATTATTAACCAAGTTAAGAAGGAATATTTCCAAAATGGCTTTTAACGATTCGGCAGAAATTATTGC
>DATGOR010000026.1:0-2305 GCA_035305805.1 Vicingaceae bacterium
TTGGTAGAAGAACTTCAAGGAACAATTGATAAAAGCTTAAAGTTACCGGCTGGTTATACCATCAAATATGGAGGTCAGTTTGAGAATTTAGAAAATGCCCTCAATCGATTAATGATTGTTGTTCCGGTAGCATTAATGCTCATTCTATTTTTATTGTATTTAGCTTTTGGAACATTTAAAGAATCCATCATTATTTTTATGGCAGTTCCTTTGGCTTCTATTGGTGGAATTTTAGCACTTTGGTTGCGTGGTATGCCTTTTAGTATTTCCGCAGGTATTGGTTTCATTGCTTTGTTTGGCGTAGCAGTGCTTAACGGAATTGTATTAGTAAATGAAATTGTAAAATTAAAACAAACCAATATGGCGTTAAAAGATTTAATTATTGAAGCCGCTAACTCTAGGTTACGTCCGGTATTAATGACTGCCTTAGTTGCTTCATTAGGGTTTATTCCTATGGCTCTAGCAACTTCTAGCGGAGCCGAGGTTCAGCGTCCATTGGCAACGGTAGTTATTGGTGGATTAATCACCTCTACCTTATTAACTTTATTGGTGTTGCCGGCTTTATACCTTCTTTTTGATAAGCGTAAAAAAATCAAAATCCCAACTTCAATGGTATTGTTAATTGGATTAACAGGAACATCAGTTTCTTTAAATGCTCAAGAAAAACAATTGGGGTTAGAAGAATTAGTTACAGCAGCCCAACAAAATCATGTTAACATAAAACTAAACGAGTTAGAAAAACAAGTTTGGGAAAGTGAAAGCAAAAATGCCTATCAAATTCAGCCATTGCAAATTGGTGTACAACACGGACAAAATGATGGTGAACTGATGGATACTTATTGGGAGGTGATGCAAGATTTTGGGGCTCCATGGACGATAAAAAGACGGAAGAATGCTGCCAAATTAGGCATTGATTTTACCGAACAAAAAGCACAAACCATCCAACAAGAAATTCGGTATAACATTACCGCTGCATATTATAATTGGTTGTTTTACAATAAGGCTTATGAATTATTAAACGAGGTAAAAATGGCCATGCTTCAAGCTGAAAAAAGTTTAAAACTGAAGTTAGAAGCCGGAGAAATAAGTCATACCGATTATTTAATGGTACAACAATTAAATAATGCTGTAAAACAGAAAATGCAACAATATTATTTGGGTAAAAATCAGCAAGAGCAAGAGTTGTTATTTTTCTCTGGATTAGATGGAACGATTAAAGATACGCTTTATGAGAAAATTTCATTTCAAACGGTATCAACATTAAGTACAAGTTTGTATGCTGAAAATCAGTTTAAAATTGCTCAATTGGAGCAGCAACAAAAAGTGATAAAATCCGATTTTCAACCTACTTTTCAGGCAGGATATTTTCGTCAGAGTTTAAATCATGTTCAAGGGTTTCAAGGGTTTAAAGCAGGGTTGGCTATTCCTTTGGTTTTTGGAGGAAAACGTAATGAGTTAGCCAAAAATCGCTTACAAATAGAAGCTGCTAAAACCGAAAATGATAACCTAAAAAAATTGTTGGAAAGCGAGTTGCAAACACTTACTAAAAACATTGCGTTTATGCAGCAAAATGTGGGTAACAATCAGCAATATTTTGATGATACACTTTTAGGGCTGCAGCAGTTGCAACAACAATTAACTGTTGGTGAAATTAGTCATTACGAATTTGTTCAACTCACCAATATTATTATTGAAGGAGCTTTAAGCGAAATGGAAATGATTAACAGCTTTAATCAGGCAGTTATAAAACATCAATTTTTAACAACAACTAATTAAAAAAGCTCCAACGGAGTGTAATTTAATAGAGATGACTGATAGGTCATCGCAAAAAATGAATAGAATTTATCAACTCTCCCCCTAACCCCCTCTCTTCAAAAGAGAGGGGGAAAAGTAATCGAAAGATAACTAGGGGGTGAGTCAAAAAATAAATACGTTAACCTAAAAATTTAAACCTATGAAAAATTTAATATACATCACCGTTACCATGTTAATAGTTGCGTGTGGCGACAACAAAACACAAGAAACAACTGAGGCACCAGAAGAAACAGTGATGGAAACCACCGAAAAAATGATAGTACCTACCAATAGAAATATTGAATGTTTCGGAACGATAGATGTTCCACCATCAGCTATTTATGAAGTTTATGCCAAAGCTGAAGGGTTTATTGCCAAATTAAGTTTGTTAGAAGGGGAGCACGTAGAAAAAGGACAAGTGTTAGCAGAAATTGAATCACCGGAGTTTGCTCAGTGGCAAAAAGAATTGTTATCAGCAAAAGCAAATTACGATTGGCAACAACAACATTTT
>DATGOR010000027.1:0-5826 GCA_035305805.1 Vicingaceae bacterium
TCTTGCTCTAATATTTGAGCTGTAGCTAAAATAGCGTTCATACTATTTAATTCTTTTAAATTGATGTTTGATTGATGTGATGACGTTATTGACTTTAAAGTTTTAAAGTCGTCTTTTGTAAATATACGTTTCATGTTGAAAGATTATAATGCAGAGAATTATAGCAACTTATTAGTTGATAATTAATTATTGAATAAAAAATAAAGAAGTGAACCTCCGTTTATAAGAAAATACTAAACGGAGGGCGATGTAACAAAGGCCCTAAAGTTAGATAGTAAAAGGTAAGATGCTATGGAGTTAATTTTTTTCAATTGAATGTAATAAAGTGCAAAGTTAATTATATTTATAAATATTAAATTAATTACATTAAATAATATAACAAATAAGGAGGATTTATTGACTTATTTTAACATTCTCAGGTAAAATACAAACAGGAATTGGTTTCATTTTATGTTGATTAGCGGCATTGAGTTTTTTATAGATAGCTAAAACTTCTTTTTGTCTGTTGCTAAGGTTATTTTCAGCAGTATTGTTTGTTATATAATTCATAGCCCATTCTAATTCTGGATAAGAAGCACCTATTTGATCTTCATCGGTTCTTTCGTCCCCCCAAAGTCCATCGGTAGGAGGTGCTTGCATAATTTCATCAATTATACCTAGGTGTTTTCCGAGAGCATAAACTTCGGTTTTAGTTAAATCAGCGATAGGACTCATGTCCACACCGCCATCACCATATTTAGTAAAAAAACCGATACCAAAATCTTCAATTTTATTGCCTGTACCTACCACTAAGTAACCATTTTTTTGAGCATGATAATATAAAGTAGTCATACGCATGCGTGCTCTTAAATTAGCCAATGATAAAGCTTCATCTTGATGATCTTTTTCGGTGGCTAGGGCTTGTAAAAAACTATCAAAAACAGGGGTTAATTCGGTACGAATTTTAGAAACATTGGTAAACTTTTGTTGTAACATTTGGATGTGTTTGGAGGCTCTGGTAACCTGTTTCATTTCTTGGTAAATAGGCATTTCTACACATAAAACAGGTAATTGAGTAAGTGCAGCAAGATGAGAGCTTACAGCTGAATCTATACCGCCAGAAACCCCAATTACTAAACCTTTTGCCCCTGCTGTTAAAGCGTAATCCTTTATCCAGCCCACAATGTAAGCCGTAGTTTTTTCCACATCAATTGTCATAATAATATAGCTTATTAGAAATAAATTCCTAAGTCTAACGAAAAGTAATTTAGTGTAGCATTAGCTGATTTGCCTTTGTATTTTGGTGAACCATCAGCATTTTGGATAGGAATTCCGCTACTGTTTGTTTCAACTAATTTATTGTCTAAGGTATTTAAAAAACCATTGTTGAAGGTTACTCCAAACATTACGGCAGTATTTCCTGAAATGCTATATTCGGCACCAATTCCCACCACCAACCAAGAATTAAAAAACTTGATATCGTCTTTGATATCCACATCATCTTTAGAAATTCCGCCACTTACGTTTTTATAATCAAAATCTCCGGTGGCACTGTAATTAAATCCTGCTCTAAGTCCAAAATTTCCATAATAGGTCATGTAACCTATTTCGTTGGTGCGTAGTTTCAAAGTCAAAGGAATTTCAATGTATTTAATGTTGTACGATTGATCAATTTCTGAAAATAAAAAAACGTTATTGTCTTTATCATGAAAATAATCACCATAGGTTAAGTTCCCGCCTAATTTACTAAGGGTTAAACCGGTAGAAAATAAATAATTTTTAGCCAAGAAAAATTCAGCAGAAAGCCCATAAGAAAACCCCATTGAAGAGCCATTTTTCTCATAACCCTCTGATGATGGATTTAACCAGGCTATATTGGGCGTAAAATGCAAACCAAATCGGAATTTTCTTAAATCATCTTCTTGTGCAGAAAGGTTAGAAATAATAGCTGTTAATAGTATTAAAGTAAGTAACTTTGCCTTTTTCATAGGTGTTGTTTTAATAAAAAATTAGATAACGCAAATTTATACAAATAATTAAGATATAGTTGGGTATGTTGAAAACATTAACCACAAACATTAGCAAGACATTCGGACTAATAATCGTTTTTTTTGGACTAACTTTTCTTTCTTGTGAAAGCAATCCATTAGAAATTGATGTGTCGCAAATAAACATTCAGCCTCAGTACCGGCATTTCGAGAATGATTTATTTAAAAAAGAAGCTAATATTTCCAACAACGATATAGAACAACTTCAATCGGAATATGGAATATTTTTTTCAGATTTTACTTCGCAAATCATTAACATTGGTGATGAGCGTAGGTCAGACTTTATCTTTCAACTTAATCGGTTTAAAAATGATGCCAACATTAACGATGTTTTTAGCGATGTAAAAAAAATGTATGGCGATTTTTCTTCCATTCAACCATTCATCACTAACGCTTTTAAGCATTATCATTATTACTTTCCCGAAAAAGAAATTCCAACCATTATCACTTATATTTCAGGGTTTAATTATGCTATTGCCACAGGAGAAAACTACCTGGGAATAGGTTTAGATATGTTTTTGGGCAGCGATTACAAAGCGTATGATCTATTGGCCATTCCCAAATACAAAAGCCGAATTATGACTAAAGATTATTTAGTACCTAGTGTTATGTTAGGTTGGATATCTACAGAATTTGAAATGCCAATAGCTCAACCCAATTTACTAGAAGAAATGATACACCAGGGCAAAATTTTGTATTTACTAGATGCATTATTGCCTCAAGAGGAGTATTACCTTAAATTAAGCTATACACCCGAACAATACGAGTGGTGTGAGCAGAATAACAAAGAAATTTGGTTTTATTTTATGGATAACGATTTACTGTACACCAAAGAAAGCACTCAAATAGTAAAATACATGGGGGAGGCTCCTTTTACGCAGGGCTTTCCTGAAGGTTCGCCAGGAAGAGTGGGACATTGGTTAGGGTGGCAAATTGTTAAAGCTTACATGAAAAAAAATCCGAAAGTTAGTATCCCTGAATTGATGCAGGAAGAGGATTTTCAAAAAATTCTGACCAAGTCAAAATACAAACCTTAATTATATATTACGAGCATGAAACATCTATGGTAAGATAAAAATTGGTATAGAGGGGAATGATTAAATAACTCTCCCCCTTGCCCCCTCTCTTTTAAAGAGAGGGGGGAGAAGTTATCGTAAGATGACTTGGGGGTGAGTTGAAAAAAAGAATAAAACACAAAAGCTCAAACGGAGCGAAATTTAATAGCGATGACTTAAGGTCATCAAAAAAAAATAGTAAAATACAATAAATACCTACATATGAAACAATCAGAAATAAACATTACTGTTAAGTTGGATGAGAATCATATTCCACAAAATATTACATGGAGCTCTAAAGATGAAGTACAGGAAGCAACTAGCGAATGCAAAGCATTAATGATGAGCCTTTGGGATGCTAAAGAAAATAATACGTTGCGTATAGATTTATGGACCAAAGAAATGATGATAGATGAGATGAAACATTTCTTTTTTCAGAGTATGATTACCATGGCAGATACCTATGAAAGAGCAACGAGTGATGCGGAAGCAGCTAAAGAAATGAGAGAATTTGCCAAAAATATGGGAGAAAAAATATTAGCTCAAAACTAAATAATATGATTAACAATAATTTAATACAAAAATACAACATTGCCGGACCACGATACACCAGTTATCCAACCGTTCCTTTTTGGAATGAAGAAGGTATCGCATACAATGATTGGTTAGATACCATGAAACGTGCTTTTAATGAATCGAACCAAACAGAAGGAATCAGTTTGTATATTCATTTGCCTTTTTGCGAAAAACTCTGTACATTTTGCGGTTGCCATAAACGAATAACCAAACAACATAGCGTTGAAGAACCTTATATTGATACGGTTTTGAAAGAATGGAAATTGTACTGCAACGAATTGCCCGAAAAACCTCGTATCAGAGAAATACATTTGGGTGGAGGAACACCAACTTTTTTTAGTCCTGAAAACTTGGCTAAACTGATTAATGGAATTTTACAAGATGCCGAAAAATGCGAAGAATATGAGTTCAGTTTTGAAGGACATCCTAATAATACTACTCAAGAACATTTACAAGTTTTGTACGATTTAGGGTTTACAAGGTGCAGTTTTGGTGTACAAGATTATGATGAGAAAGTACAAAAAACGATCAACAGAATTCAACCCTATGAAAAAGTAGAAGCAGCAACGCTAAATGCTCGTAAAATAGGTTACAATTCTATTAGTCACGATTTAGTGTTCGGATTGCCACACCAAACCAAAGAAGGAATTATTGATACGATCAACAAAACAAAAGCTTTAAAACCTGATAGAATTGCTTTTTATAGTTACGCTCATGTGCCATGGATTAAAGGAGTAGGGCAGAGAGGCTACGATGAAAATGATTTGCCTACTGCCGAAGAAAAAAGAGTGTTGTATGAAACAGGAAAGCAGCTTTTGGCAGATTTAGGTTATGTGGAAATAGGTATGGACCATTTTGCATTGCCATCTGACAGTATGTATAAAGCAATGGAGAACAAAACTTTACACCGAAATTTTATGGGTTATACCGCTTCTAAAACTCAATTAATGATTGGTTTGGGAATGAGTTCTATTAGCGATTCTTGGTACAGTTTTGCTCAAAATCTAAAAACAGTTGAGGAGTATCAAGAAACAGTTAACAAAGGTATTATTCCAATTTTTAGAGGACATTTATTGTCGGATGAAGATTTGGTGATTAGAAAACATATTTTAAACATTATGTGTCATTTTGAAACTTCTTGGGAAGATGAAGCAATGCAATTTCCGGAGTTGGAAGCTTGTATTGAAAGATTGAAAGAAATGGAAAGTGATGGCTTGGTAGTTTTTACCGAAAATGGATTGCAACTGCCCGAAAAAGCTCGACCATTTGTTAGGAATGTATGTATGGCGTTCGATTTACATTTAATTAGAAAACAGCCTACAACACGAATTTTCTCGATGACTATTTAATACATTTATTATGGATATTATTGAACAAGTAAAAGAACAAGGCTTTGTTACAGCTGAGTTAGAGAAAGAGAAAACTTTGGTAGAAGAAATTGCTCGACTGAAGAAAGAAAAAAATGCGGTGATATTAGCTCATTATTACCAACAAGAAGAAATTCAGGATATTGCCGATTACATTGGCGATAGTTTAGGCTTAGCACAAGAAGCAGCCAAAACCAATGCCGATGTAATACTTTTTGCTGGAGTACATTTTATGGGCGAAACCGCCAAAATTTTAAATCCTACCAAAAAAGTAATTATTCCCGATTTAAATGCGGGTTGCTCCTTGGCAGATTCAGCACCCACCGATAAGTTTGAAGCCTTTTTAAAACAATATCCCAATCATACGGTAATCAGTTACATCAATTGCTCGGCAGAAATAAAAGCACTGAGCGACATTATTTGTACTTCTTCCAATGCCGTTAAAATTGTGGATAGCCTACCAAAAGATGCTAAGATAATTTTTGCTCCCGACATTAATTTAGGAAAATACGTACAGAAAAAAACCGGACGAGACATGGTGTTGTGGGATGGAGCTTGTGAGGTACATATTGAAATCTCTGCCGATAAATTGAAACTGTTGCAAGGGAAATATCCTAATGCCAAACTCATAGCACATCCCGAATGTCAGGAAAATGTACTAAAAGAAGCCGATTTTGTAGGTTCTACCACAGCTTTATTAAAGTTTGTAGAAGAAGATGCTGCAACGGAATTTATAGTAGCAACAGAAGTAGGAATTATCCATAAAATGAAACAAGCTGTTCCGCATAAAAAATTAATTCC
>DATGOR010000028.1:0-6768 GCA_035305805.1 Vicingaceae bacterium
CCAACAAAATTTATTGCTTTTTGAAGAACAACAAGACAACCAATACCTGAAAAAAGTAGAACACAAAGAATATGGCAAAGTAGTGTTTTACCTCAACCAGCCTTCTGAGAACATTGTTATTACCAACAACATTAAAGAAAAAATACGCTGGTATGTAGAAGAACGAAACCCTACTAACGACACCATTATTCATTGGTTATTGGGAGTAGGAAATTTTAAAGAAGCCACTTATTATGTTAAAGATGGCAAAGAAATACTAGATACCACTGAGGTAAATTTTATTGACGCTTCTAAATTTAAAGATACAGCTTTAACAGTTACAACCAATATCTCTCCCATGTTCGACTTAGATAAAAACATCGTTGTTTCTACCCCACGACCTGTAACGGTAATCAACAAAGAAAACATTCAATTGCTGGAAGATTCTGTTCCTGTTAAGTGGGAATTTATAGCTCATGAAAACACCCGAAAGTTTGAAATTTCATATCCTTTTAAAGAAAACACTAATTACGTTTTGCAAATGTTACCAAACACTTTTGGAGATTTAAGAGGATTAAAAAATGATAGCATCACTACTTCTTTTAAAACCAAAAAAACATCGGATTATGGCATCATATTACTCCAAATGGATGTGAATTTTGAAGCTCCATACGTGCTGCAACTGATTAAAAACAAAAAAATAATTAAAGAGTTGCCGCTTGTTGGGAATCAACAGCTAAATTTTCCTAATTTGAATCCGGGAGATTACGAATTACACCTTATTGTAGATGAAAATGATAATAAAAAGTGGGATACCGGAAATTACCTAAAAAAACAACCACCCGAAACAGTCATCCACTACCAAAAAGTCATAAAAATTCGCCCGAATTGGGACAATGAAATTCTTTGGAAAATTCGTTTGTAACACTCTTAATTAAAGAAGTATGATAATCATCCATAAAAAAAGAAACATTTTTTGAATTAAGTCCTTACTTTAAACAACTTCATTGTAACTTTGGCAACATATTAGTTAATCTACCTACAAAATTACCTCGCTTAGCGAAATGAAAAAAGGACTTTTACTGCATATTATTTTCTTATTTTTAGTGCATTCCACTATTGCACAATTAGTATTCGATAAATCCACACATAATTTTGGTGAAATCAATAAAGAAGATAAAAAATATGTAGATTTTACGTTAACCAATGCCGGTAAAGTTCCTGCCGAAATTACCAAAATAGAAGAACCCTATGGTGTAGATGTAAAAGTTACCACCAAAACCATTGCTCCGGATAGCTCTGTTATTATAAGAGTAAAATATACTCCCAAACGTAAAGGTAGTTACAAGGCAGATATTCCTGTTTGGACCAACATCCAAAACCACCCTATTACCTTTACCATTGAAGGAAATGCCAAAACGTTCGACCTCAACGAATCATTAGAATGTCCTGATTTTGAAATCCAAAAAAAGCCGGAAGAAATTTACACAGATATTAAAATAAAAGTGTTGGACAAAGCCACGAATCAACCCATTCCAAACGCGTTGGTTGAAATTATTTGGGACGGTTTAATTTACAAAGAAATTAAAACCAACAGAATTGGTGAAGCCGATCAATCGCTGAAAAACGACATGTACTACATTGTAGTAAGTGCAAAAGATTATGGCGCAGCAGAACAAGCCGTAGAGGTACACCAAGATAGTTTAAAAGAAATTACTTTTTATTTAGGTGAACCTTCTGAAGAACCCCTCATTGTTCAAGAAATTGACACTGTTGTTGATCCGGAAATTATTCCGGCACCTGAAGATACTATTTCTACTAAAGAATTGCCGATAGATTTATATGCTCCCAACAATGTGGTGTTTTTAATAGATGTTTCTGTTTCTATGAAACAAAAAGGAAGAATGGATTTATTAAAAGCAGCTATGATAGAGCTTTTGAATGGACTAAGAGTAATAGACAAACTCGCTATTGTTACTTATGCATCATCTACAGATGTAGTGTTAGCATCTCAATATGTAACCGACAAAGCTAAAATCACTCAAATAATTCAAGACCTTAGTGCCGGAGGATACACCGCTGGTTCAAAAGGAGTTGATAAGGCTTATGATGTTGCTAAAGCAAGTAAAATTAAAGACGGAAACAATTTGGTAATCATCGCAACTGACGGAGCTTTTAATATTGACAAAGGTGATAAAGCCATCATTAAAGAAGTAGAAAAAAATGCTAAAAATGAGATTTATATGTCGGTAGTAGGAGTAAAAAATGAGCGTTGGACAGAAAAATCCATGACCAAAATGGCTGAAGTAGGTAACGGAAGCTATATTCACATAGAAACATACAGTCAGGCTAAACAAACTTTAATGAATGAAATTAAAGTAAGATCGAGAAAAAAGTGAGGGGAAAGGTGTTAGGCATGAGGCATGAGGCATTAGGTATTAGGTGTTAGGCATGAGGTATTAGGGGTTAGGGATTAGTGTTTGATAATGTTTGGTTAAGAAAAATAAAAATAAATGAAAAAAATTGCCATTTTAGGTGCTACCGGATCAATAGGAACTCAAGCGTTAGAAGTTATTGAAGAACATTCCGATAAATTTCAGGTAGAAGTGCTTACCGCTAACGGCAATGCAGATTTACTCATTCAACAAGCCATAAAGTTTAAGCCAAACGTGGTAGTAATTGCAGATAAAACGCAATACAAAAAAGTGGAAGAAGCTCTTTGGCAACACGATATAAAAACTTATGCCGGAGAAGAAGCCTTAGCACAAGTTGTACAAATGGATAGTATTGATGTAGTTTTAACTGCTTTGGTAGGTTATTCCGGGTTGCTGCCTACCATTAATGCTATAAAAGCTAAAAAAACAATTGCATTGGCTAACAAAGAAACCCTAGTGGTTGCCGGTGAACTCATTATTAAATTAGCTCAAGAAAATCAGGTAGCTATTTTGCCGGTTGATTCGGAGCATTCTGCCATTTTTCAATGTTTAGTAGGTGAGTTCAATAATAAAATTGAGAAAATCTATCTTACTGCTTCCGGTGGCCCCTTTAGAGGAAAAACTCGCGAAGAGTTGGCTATTGTTACCAAAGAACAGGCTCTAAAGCATCCCAACTGGGATATGGGGGCAAAAATCACCATAGATTCTGCTACATTAATGAATAAAGGGTTAGAAGTTATTGAAGCCAAATGGTTATTTAACCTAAAACCCGAACAAATTGATGTAATTGTTCATCCGCAATCTATTATTCATTCACTAGTTCAATTTGAGGATGGCAGTATGAAAGCTCAACTAGGGTTGCCTGACATGAAGCACCCCATTCAATATGCATTATCCTTTCCAGAAAGGTTTAGCTCTCAATCAAAAAGATTTGAGTTTATGAACTATCCGGAACTTACATTTGAAAAACCGGATACCGAAACTTTTTTTAATTTACAATTGGCGTATCATGCTTTAGAAAAAGGAGGGAATACTGCATGTATTCTAAATGCTGCCAACGAAATTGCGGTAGATGCTTTCCTAAAAGATAAAATTACTTTTCTGCAAATTGCCGAAATCAACCAACAGTGTATGGAAAAGGCCAATTTTATTGCTCACCCTACTTATGAAGATTATGTTGCCACCAACACACAAGCCAGATCCATTGCAAAAGAATTGATTTAATTTTAATATAAATTACTTTTTCAAATTTATAGCCCTTTCAAAATGAATTATTTTGATAATAAATGGTAGCTTTACCTAAAAATATTTCTTTCCGTTTAGTATGTCTAAAAAAATTATTTTTATACTACTTTTTATTTTTTCTTGGTTGCTATTTGCAGGAAAAATAGTGGCACAAGATAATTTATGGGCAGATAGTTTAAGAAATCTATATAAAACCGTTGAAGCTGACAATGAAAAGCTACATATACTCAAACAACTTTCTTGTGAATTAAAATACAGCGATTTTGAAAGTGCCGTTTTTTATGGTAATAAAGCAATAGAAATTGCTCGCAAAACTAAGGATGAGTCAACTGAAGCAAATATTCACAACTGCCTTGGTTTAGGGTTTTCTAATCAAAAAGAATTTCAAAAATCATTTAAGCATTTTACACAAGCTGAAAAACTTTACCAAAAAGCCAATAACCACGAAATGATTGGAGTAATATACAATAATTTAGGGTTATTGTACAATGCACAAAGCGACTTTGCCACTGAACTAACTTACCATCAAAAAGCACTGGAAATTTTTGAAAAACACAATATCCCTTCAAGAAAAGCAATGTCTTATATAAATATTGGGAAAGTTTACACCTTCACACAAGATTATAAAACAGCCGGTGAATTTTTTATAAAAGCTTATAAGATTTACGATGAACTAGGTGATTATAAAAGGGTGGTTACTTGTTTAAACAATATTGCAGCTATTTACCAGTACAATAAAGAATACGAGTTGTCTTTATTCTATTTTGAGAAAAACCTTGAATTATTAGATAAAATGGACATGGAAAGAAGCAAAGCCATGGTTCTTTATAATATGTCTGCACCTCTAATGAGTTTAAACCGTTACAAAGAAGCGGAAGAAAGATTGTTACAAGCACTTGAAATAGGAGAAAAAATAAATGACCCGTCCAGTATTGCTATCACTTATCATAATTTGGGAAACCTTTATGCTGAACAAGAAAAACATCAACAAGCAGAAGAATATTATGAGAAATCAATGCCCATTGCCATAAAAATTAAAATGAAAGATTTAGAACAGGAAAACTATAAAAACCTATCTAAAACCTGTAAAGAAAAAGGCGATTATAAAAAAGCTTACGATTATCATGTGAAATTTACCGCAATTAAAGATTCCATTTTTGATGAGCAAATCAAAAAAGTAAATGAAGTTGAAAAAAAATACCTTGAAGAAAAATCAGCAAGAGAAATAGAAGCCATACAACTAGAAAAACAACAAGAAGAATATCAATCCAACCTCGTGAAAACGATTAGTATTGCTGTGATTATATTAATGATTATTTCCATTTTTTTTATCTATTCAAAATACCAAGACAAAAAGAAAACCAGTCAACAACTAGAAGAAAAAAATAAAGAAATTACTGATAGTATTACTTACGCTAAAAGAATTCAAGAAGCTATTGTTCCCACAGAAAATGAATTTGTTTCTAATTTCCCTGAAGCATTTGTTTTGTATTTACCTAAAGACATTGTTGCGGGCGATTTTTATTGGGTAGAGAGCCTCCCCCTACCCCCCTCCAAAGGAAGGGGAACTCCCTCTCCTTTGGGGAGGGCTGGGGAGGGGAGTGTTTACTTTGCTGCTGCAGACTGTACCGGACATGGTGTTCCGGGTGCCATGGTAAGTGTTGTTTGTTCCAACGCTCTTACTAAAGCTCTTTTGGAAGAAAATATCTTAGAAACAGGAAAAATTTTAGATAAAACTAGAGAATTAGTTATTCAGCAATTTGCCAAAAGCGAAGAAGATGTTAAAGACGGGATGGATATAGCTTTATGTAACCTCAAACTTTCCGAAAGTTCGGAACTTTCGGAAAGTTATGCAATGCTTCAATATTCAGGAGCTAATAACCCATTATGGATAATAAGAAATGATGAACTTATAGAAATAAAGCCCGATAAACAACCCATAGGAAAAACAGATTACCCCACCCCATTTTCTACTCATAATATAGAACTCCAAAAGGGAGATAGCATATATGTTTTTTCGGACGGTTATCAAGATCAATTTGGAGGAGAATCGGGGAAAAAATTTAAAACTGCCAACCTTAAAAAATTGCTACTTTCCATTCAAAATAAAAATATGAACGAACAAAAAGAAGTATTGAAAAAGCATTTTTTCGAATGGAAAGGAAACCTAGAACAACTAGATGATGTATGCTTTATTGGTATAAAAATTTAACTTAACAAAATGTCCATCCGTTTCGAACCCATTATTAAAGAGCATTTAAATAAAGTAACAAGCATCTACAATTATTATGTAGAAAACTCTACCGCTACTTTTCATTTACAAAAAGTTACTGAACAAGAGATGGAACAAACACTTTGCTTAGGTCATCCCACTTATAAATCTTACCTTATTTATTATAACAATAGAATAGCCGGCTTTTGTTATTTAGGTCAGTTTAGAAAAAAAGAAGCTTACGATATTTCTGCCGAAGTAACGCTTTATATAAAACCTGAGTTCATCGGTAAAAAAATTGGTATTGAGGTGTTGAGTTTTATGGAAAAAACTGCCAAAGAATTAGGTCTTAAAAATTTAGTAGGAGTAATTACCTCTGAAAATACAGGAAGCCTAAAATTATTTGAACGCTGCGGCTATTTTAAATGCGGTCATCTAAAAAATATAGGTATAAAATTCGGCCGAGCACTAGATGTTATTTCCTATCAGAAGGAGATTTAAAACAATAAATTATCCACATTAATTGTTTTTGATTACTTTTGTAAGTAAATACTAACTTGCTTGGTAAATGAATTTTTCAGAAAGACAAATACAAATTATTGAAGCCGCTACCAAACGTATTGATAAGTACGGCATACAGGAACTTACTACAAAAAATTTAGCTGCCGACATTGGACTTTCAGAGGCAGCTTTGTATCGTCATTTTAAGAGTAAAAATGATATTTTACTAGGTATGTTATCCTATTTTATTATTGGGATGAAAGAAAAAATAAATTCTATCATTCAGGATGAAAAAAATAGTCCACCAGCAGTAATTAAAGCAATTTTCAACAACCAACTCAATACATTTATTAAAAACCCAGCCATTGTAAGTGTTATTTTTTCTGAGGGAATTTT
>DATGOR010000029.1:0-2192 GCA_035305805.1 Vicingaceae bacterium
AGGAATTTAAAGAAGCTTTAATCGGCATTAAAAAACTTCCAAATTCGTCAATGTTCGGTGTGTATTTGGCGTATAAGTATTACATTTCTTTGTTTAGAAAAATCAAACGAAAAACTTCCTCAGAAATATTAAATAATAGGGTTCGGGTTTCCAATCCTCAAAAAATATTTGTGGCTTTTAAAAGTTATGCAAGGTATAAAATAGCGTTTTTGTAATGAAAATTTTGATGTTATTTTCAACCGTTTTATTGATGAATGTTTCCTTTAAAAATTCAGATTTGCATGAGGTTAGGACGAGTTACAGCAAAGCTGTTCTAGATAAAAAACTATGTAAAAAGATGATTGAGGAATTAGAACTTTCTAAAGAAAAATCGGTGATAGATTTAGCCTATCTTGGTGCTTATCAAACGATTTGGGCAAATCATGTTTTTAATCCATTGAGCAAACTTGCTACTTTTAAGAAAGGAAAGAATAACATTGAATTAGCCATTAGTAAAGATCCTGAAAATGTTGAAATTAGATATATCCGGTTTTCGGTTCAGAAAAATGCACCATCCTTTTTGGGGTATAACAACAACTTAAAAGAAGACAAGGATTTTCTTGTTAAAAACAAAAAAAACATCAATTCAGATTTTCTTCAAAAAAATATTGAAACACTCTTAAAGTAATTAATTGTGAAACATGAATTATACAGAGAGCAACAATTGAATTGTGATTTACAAACCGCTTGGGATTTCTTTTCATCACCGATGAATTTACCAAAAATAACCCCAAAAGATATGGCATTTACCGTGTTATCTGAACAAAAAACAAAGAAAATTTTTGAAGGAATGATAATCGATTACACGGTTTCGCCTTTGCTTGGTATTCCCTTGAAGTGGAAAACTAGAATTACAGAGGTAATTCCCAATAAGAGTTTTACGGATTTTCAGGAAAAAGGGCCTTACAAATTATGGAACCATCGTCACGAATTTATACCCAACGAAAAAGGTGTGTTCATGATAGATAAAGTTGATTATGAATTGCCTTTCGGACTTTTAGGAAATTTAGCCCACGCTTTATTTGTAAAAAAGAAATTAGAAAAAATATTTAATTATAGGTTTCATGTTTTAGAAAACCTCTTCAACAAAAACTAAAATGAAAATAGTACTTGTTATACTTGTTTTTATACTGATGGAAGGAGCTACATGGCTTATTCACAAGTATATTATGCACGGATTTTTATGGGTTTTACACCGAGATCACCATGACCATAGCAACGATGGTGAATTAGAAAAAAACGATTGGTTTTTTGTGATTTTCGCACTGCCCACTATTGCGTTGATGTATTTCGGGTCATTAGAAAATTTCAATTATTTGTTTTTTATCGGCTTGGGAATTATGCTCTACGGCATGGCTTATTTTTTTGTACATGATATTTTTATTCATCAACGGATAAAGTTTTTCACACACACTAAAAACGCTTATTTTTTAGCACTTCGCAGAGCACACAAGCAGCATCACAAACATTTAGGAAAAGAAGAAGGCGAATGTTTCGGGTTTTTATATGTGCCCTTGAAGTATTTTAAAATGTATTTTAAATCGGCTAAATCATGATGGCTTATACTTATGCCCTCATATTGTTTTTCACTATCATCATTTGCTTTATAGCATCTTTTGACAAAAGAATTCAATTCAATCTTCAATTTGGTTCATTCCTAAAAGCTGCCATTTTAGTAGCTATTCCGTTTATCGCTTGGGATATATGGTTTACGGCTCTTGGAGTATGGTGGTTTAATACAGATTACACCCTTGGAATTTCGTTTTTTGGTTTGCCTTTGGAAGAAATTTTATTCTTTATTTGTATTCCTTTCTCTTGCATTTTTACCTATTACACCATTGATAAATACTACAAATGGGAGGTCTTAAGTGCTTTTAATAATTTATTGGTTTTTGTAAGCATTATAATTTTGTCGGTTGTCGGCTTATTGCATACAGACAAAATTTACACCCTCATTACAACAATAGTTACGATACTTACATTGATCTATTTGCATTTTATGGCTAAAGTAGATTGGCTTACTAAAGCATCTTTGGTTTTTACGCTTCTTATGCTGGGTTTTTTTCCGGTTAATGGGGTATTAACCGGTAGTTTTATTGAAAATCCGATTGTTAATTATAATCCAAAAGATTTTTTGGGAATACGAATGTTTA
>DATGOR010000030.1:0-3135 GCA_035305805.1 Vicingaceae bacterium
ATGATTGTGAATGCATAAATCCACAAATAAATAAGGCAAGAATTAAATAATAAGGCTTTAGAAAACTTTCGTTTTTCATTTCTCTCAACTTCAATAAAAGTTAAAGATAAAGAAATTATTATGTAAAAATAAAGAGAAGCAAAAGCTTCTCTTTATTTCCTATTCGTTAAATAAACCAAACATTAAAACTAATTTGCCGTCAGCATAAAAGTTTAGCGTTTGATCAGCAACATCAAATGTCCATTGCTTTTCTGCTAAGTATTTCAACAATTTGTATTCTGTTTGTGAAGTTTCTTCATCTAAACACGCCATTTTAGTTGAACCCATAGCGCCAAACTTTATTTTATTGCCATCAATTGTATATGAACCAAAGAAATTATTACATCCTCCATTACCATTAACTCTTTTTTCATTCACATCAAATTGTATAAATGCTTTCCCGTAATCTTGTCCTACATGATCCATTTGAATTAACTTCCATTTTTTTCCGTTAATGAAATTCAACATATCATTTTCTGTTGGAATCAGAAATTTTAATACTACTTTCCCAGATTTTGGATTTTGAAACTGCAATTCATTCTGAGTTTCTTTTAAAGTATATGTATTAGATAATGTATTTAAAAATTCACGTTCTAATTGCATGGACTCTTCATCACAAGCCATCATTGTCCCTATTCCACTTTTTAATGCAATTGTGTTTCCTTCTAAAGTATAGGCGGCATTAAACACGTTACATCCACTTTGTCCGCTGATACCAGATGATTCTTTATTAAACGTTGCATAAACTTTTCTATGTGAAATGTTTTTCCCGTTGATTTGGGTTAGATACATTCGTTTATTTTCAAATGTAAATGTTTGATTCGTGTTTTCTTTATTTTTTGATTTCACTTTCTTCTTACAAACAATTTTTTTAAGTTGATAAGTATATGCAGACGCATCTGCTGCTTGCGCATTTTTATTAGGATTTTGAATCACTTTTAAACAATAAGTATAACCTGGTTCATAATCAAAACCTTCGATAGAAGAATAAAAATTAGTCCATTCTTTTGATTTTCCTATTTTCACAACCATACATTCGGTTGGTGCAACACCAACACAAGGTACTTTAGCTTCTTTAACTCTCATTTTTATCGTTTCTTGACCAAATGTTAGTGAAGAAACTCCTAAAACTAAAACTAATGTTTTTATAAATTTCATTATTCAAATTTTTTGCTTATTCCTTTTCAATAGCTATGCCAAAAGAAATTATTGTTTAATAATTTTTTTAGTTGTTGTATAGTTGCCATTTGTAATTTGAAGAATATATACTCCCGAAGACACGTGTGCTAATGAAAAAGTTTCTTCTACTTTAATCACGCTTCCTAGAGATTTTTTATAAACAAGTTTACCCGAAAGATCTACGACTTGATAAATGATATCATCACTAGATTCAGGTATAAAGGCAAATGAAACTAAATCTTTGGTTGGATTTGGATATATTGTAAAATTATCAAATTCAAAAGATGGATTTGACAATTGATGAACAATTCTTACGGGTTGCGAAATAGCATAATATATATTATCTACTGGTTGAATCTTGATTCTCATTAAAGTATTATCAGGCAAGTTAGGCACTTGAATAGTTCTTGAGCCATTATTAGGCACATTATTTTCTATCGGTATAAAAGTTTCACCTTCATTCGTAGTGTATAAAATATTAACATGTGATGTATTGATACCATTTGCTGTGGTACCTGCAACATTCCAAGTTATCGTTTTTTGCGTATTAATCTGCCACTGCTCTGTTGCATTATCACTAGCTATATTGCTTGGATATGTCAATACAAATGGCCCCACATCAGCGACAGTTATATCTGTAAAATCTCTCTTTGTTTGACCTCCATTTATAATATTATTATCTCTTACTGTTACACCAAAACGTTGTACTCTTGCCACTCTTGATGGTTTCTCCCATTGAGAATTTGGCGGAGTATTTACATCTGTAGTTCCTTCTAATACGGTTGCCAAACTTGGAAAATATCTATAATTATCTGTTGTAGGAATTACCGATCTGAAATTAGGTCCGTGTGGAGCATTACCTGTAATAGGATAAGTTGTGGTTTGACTATCTAATTGCTCCCATGTATAGGTTAATACATCTTGAGTATTAGCGTCGGTTGCAGTAGCTGTTAATTTAAAAGGGGTACTTTTAGGAATGGTATAATTAGTTCCAGCATCTACAATAGGTGTAGCATTAGCCGTACTAATTATAATGGCACAATTCGCTTGAGTAGATAAGTGTTGGAAAATTTGCTGAACACTAAAATAATGAAAATAAGCATCAGAGTTATTTTGCACATTATAAGGAGGACAAATTCCTGCATATGCCATTATAGTACTACCCGACCCTGGTTCTGCACTTACATTACTCATATTTCCCATACAGCTTCCGGAAGAACCATTGAATGTATGATTAGCACCAAATTGATGTCCTAATTCATGAGAAACATAATCAATATCATAAGGATCTCCCACTGGGGCAGAAGAACCGGTTATACCTCTAGCTTTGTTTTCTGCATTACATACAACTCCTAAACCAGCCAATCCTCCTCCTCCCGTACTAAATGTATGCCCTACATCATAGGAAGATGATCCAATTATATTTGTTATAACCGATTGACTTTGATTAATTAATTGACCAGCACTCTCATTATTAAAATTATCCGAATTAATAAATATAATATTGCGGTTATTAGCTACTAATTGTAAACGTACCGATAAATCTCTTTCAAAAACTTGATTTACTCTACTTAAGGTTACGTTCATTGCTGACAAAACCACATCTTTTTTTTGTGCTTCAGTTGCTATCGGAGTGCCTGTTGGAGCATTGTTTATATGAAATGCTGAATATTCTACGGTACAAGCTAATGCTAAACGGTATCTCCTAAATTTTGCGTCTTGAGAAAAAGGTTGATTTTCCGATAATGTTCGTGGTAGCAAATCTGTGTCTTCGTTTGAATTTAAGCAATAGAATGTCGGATTATTGTTTTCAATATGCTTTCTTTTATATAAAATATAATATTGCAAATCTTGTGTATATGTATCTATATAGTATGTTTCTCCTTCACCATTATATCCCATAAGATGAACACCATG
>DATGOR010000031.1:0-11219 GCA_035305805.1 Vicingaceae bacterium
TAATAAATAGTTGATTGGTACAGTAACCCCCAAAACGAAGATAACTGCCAAACCTAATCCATTAGCTGTTGATACTGTTTTAGATACAGCTAAGTAAGAGCACATGCCTAAGAAATAGGCGAAAATCATATTTTCTATGAAAATACTCTTTATAAATATGTTAAAATATTCCATGGTAAATTAATTTAATCTTTAATAATTAATGATTTTCTTCTATTAGTTTTTTATTTCTACTTCTTTGCACCCAGATGTAAACACCAACAGTTATCAGAGCCATTGGAGGCAAAATCATCAAGCCATTGTGTTCGTAGCCAGTATTTTCGGCTAATCCGGTAAGGATATTTAATTTTCCCACAATAGGTAAAGTAAGTGTTCCTGAACCAAATAATTCTCTGAAAAAAGCTACTACAATAAGAATTAATCCATAACCAAAACCATTACCAATGCCATCTAAAAAAGACTCCCATGGTTTATTTCCTAACGCAAATGCTTCTAAACGTCCCATAATGATACAGTTTGTAATAATTAAACCAACAAATACGGATAACTGTTTACTCACATCATAAACAAAAGCTTTTAAAACTTGATCGACTAGAATAACCAAACTTGCAACAATTACCAATTGAACAATAATTCGGATACGAGATGGTATAACATTTCTAAGTAAAGAAACAATTACGTTAGATCCGGCAGTTACTGCAATAACAGAAATTGCCATAACAAATGCAGTTTCAACTTTTACTGTGATTGCAAGTGCTGAACAAATTCCAAGAACTTGAATTGTAATAGGATTGTTGTCATTAAGTGGATCCTTAATGAGTTTCATATTCTTTTTTGAAAATAATGATTCGCTCATAATTTTATGTTATTAAGATTTTAAATATGGTTCGTAAATTTTTAATGTTCTTACCAACATTTCAGTAACACCGTTTCCGGTAATGGTTCCACCACTAATGGCATCAACAGCATGTTTGTTGCCTTCGGTTGCCCCACCTTTTACTACTTTTATTGACTGGTATTCTCCTGACTCATCAAAAACTTTTTTTCCTACAAAAGGATCTTGAAACCAACCTTGGTTAATTTCAGCACCCAACCCCGGAGTTTCACCTTTGTGATCAAAAGTAGCTCCTGCAACTGTATTTTTGTCTTCTTCTAAGGCAATGTAACCCCAAATTGGTCCCCAAAGTCCTTTTCCTACTAAAGGAATGATGTACTTTTTGCTTCCTTCATTTTCATAAATAAAAATGGGGAAATTCTTTTGTCCACCTGATTTGTATTCTTTTAAAACATCCACTTTAAATGCATCTCCTTCAATTTGTTCTCCTTTGTCGTTTAACACAATTTGCTCGGTGATGTACTTATCAAAAGCATCTTTCGCTTCATCTCTGGTTACTTCTACTCCCACAGATTTTAGGATGTTTTGCATTTTTTCTCGTTCAATGTTTTGGTTTTGCATGGGTTTTAACCCTTCAGAAGCAAAAGCCAACAATAAGGCTACAATTACCACCATTACAATGGAAAAACCTATGGTATATTTATTACTATTTACGTCCATTTTTTTATAGTTTAAGCTTTAACAGTAACTCTTTTTAATCTTCGTTTAATATTTACGGCAATTACATAATGGTCAATCAATGGAGCCATAATGTTCATGAATAAAACGGCTAGCATCATTCCTTCAGGATAAGCAGGATTAAACACCCTGATCATGATGGCAAAAAATCCGATAAAGAATCCATAGATGTATTTACCTGAGTTGGTTTGAGAACCGGTAACCGGATCGGTAGCCATAAAGACAGCACCGAAAGCAAACCCTCCTAGCATTAATTGATGTAAAGCATCTACTTGCATAAATGGATTAGCTCCCCAAAGATTGAATAACCACCCCATTACATAACCTCCAACAAAAGTAGATAGCATTATTCTCCAACTTGCAATTCCTGTAATTAATAATAGAATAGCTCCTAATCCGATAGCTAAAGCTGATGTTTCACCAATAGAACCGGGTATAAAACCAATAGCTGATTCCATTACACTGGCGTTCATGTTTACTAAAGCCTCTGTTCCGCCTTTATAAGCTTGTGCCAAAGGCGTTGCTCCTGAAAAACCATCTACTAATTTTTGCCCTTCTTCTAAGCTAGTGTTTACCCATACTGCATCTCCAGACATTTTAGTTGGATAGGCAAAGAATAAAAATGCTCTGGCGGTTAATGCCACGTTAACAATGTTCATTCCCGTACCACCAAATACTTCTTTACCAATAACTACAGCAAAAAGGGTAGCAACACCTACCATCCAAAGAGGTATATCAACCGGCAAAATAAGGGGAATTAACATTCCTGAAACCAAAAAACCTTCTTGAATAGGGTGACGATTGATAGCGGCAAAAACAAACTCTATCCCTAAACCTACACCATAAGAAACAATTACAATAGGTAATACTTTTAAGGCTCCAAAAATAAATTTATCCCAAAACATATCACATACATGATTGGCTTGAGTTATCTCTCCTAAAGCTAAAAAGTGTTGATGACCTACGTTATAAATTCCAAATAATAATGATGGGATTAATGCAAAAATTACCATTACCATGGTTCTTTTTAAATCAATACCATCTCTAATGTGAACACCGTTTTTGTTGGTATGTCCCGGCACAAAAAACAGCGTGTACATACCATCCCAAACCGCATGAGCTAATGGAAACTTACCATCGGCTTTTGGTTTAATTTTTTGGAAAAAATTATCTAATGCTTTCATCTTTGTATTTATATAAATAAGTGCTTATAAAATTTTATAACGTTTAGTAATTAGCTCATTTCTTTTCTTATCAAATCTAATCCTTCTCTAACATATTGCTGAGCAGGAGTTTTTGAAGTACATGCAAATTCGCAAAGAGCAAAATCTTCAGGTGCTACTTCATATATTCCTAATTTCTCCATATTATCAATGTCTTTTACTAAAATAGATTTGATAAGTTGAACTGGATAAATATCCATTGGAAACACTTTTTCGTATTCTCCGGTTACCACAAAAGCTCTTTCTTCACCATTCATGTTGGTGTTCAAATCGTATTCTTTATTTTGGAAAAGTGTTGAAATAAATGTTCCTGAAAGGCTAAACTTGTCTAATCCCGGTTTTAACCAACCAAAAAACTGATTGTTTCCACCTTCAGGAATAACAGACAGTTGATAATCGTAAAAACTCATAAAGCCATTTTCATCAATTTGAGTTCCTGTTAAAGGATTTCCGCTGATGTACCTTCCTCCTTCTTCCACATTATCTTTTACTATATTGGCAATATTTGCTCCTAAAACAGTTTTGATGTAAGATGGTTTCTTTACTTTAGAGCCTGCAAAAGCAACAGAACGAGTAGCATCAAATTTTCCATCTTTAAATAGTTTTCCGATAGTTAATACATCTAATGCTTTTAACACCCAAACTACTTCTCCTTTATTGATAGGTTCTAAATGATGGATTTGAATACCAACATTTCCTGCAGGATGTGGCCCTGAAATTCTATTAATTTGTACATTCTTAGCACCTGTAAAAACTTCATCGGCATTCGTGTTTCCATTAATGTTTAAATGTACTTTACCATCAGTAAGTTTTACCAAAGCATCTAATCCTGCTTGAAATTCTTCTTTTCTGCCATGAGCAATAAATCCGTAATCGGGAGCTAATGGAGCAGTATCCATTGCAGTAATATGAATCGATTTAGGCACATCGTTAGGATTGGCAATCACATCGTAAGGACGCTGTTTAATAAATGGCCAAACACCACTTTTTAACATGTTTTCTTTGATTTCCTCACGAGACAAACTGTTAGGGTCAGCTTGCTTAAAAGATTCATACTGAATTTCAGCATCAGCTTTTACTCTTACTTCCAAAATTTTTCTTTTTTCTCCTCTAACAATTTCAGTTACTTCACCACTAACCGGAGAAGTAAACAAAACCTCTTCTATTTCCTTGTTAAAAAACAATGGAGAACCTGCTTTCACTTTATCCCCTTGCTTAACGGTAAGTTTTGGCTTTAACGTTGGAAAATCAGTTGGTTTTAAGGCTATTTCTGTAGCCGCAAAAGTATTGGAGTGTAATTTCTCGGCAGCACCTTTTAGTTTGATGTTTGCTCCCTTTTTAATCTTTACGTCTTTTGACATGATTTTTTGAGATTAAATTATAACTCCGACAAAATTATAAAATTCGGTATTCTGGCAAAGGAAAACATGAAAAAAATAAACTTTATTTGATGACTATTGGCTTAACATCGCTTAATCTCTTAATTTTACAGATAAATTTTTTTGACAACTGTATTTTCGGCTCAAGAATTGATGTGTTGATTTACAGCGAATTATTTATTTTACAATTTTTACTCTTCATGAAAAATAACTTCCTTTCTTTATTGTTTTTGGCGATTTCTGTCGTTTTTACCTTTTTTCTAACAGGTTTTTATCCAAAATCAGGTTCTTCTGCCGTAAAAGATGATTATACCGGAGATAATTATTTTAGATACGAAGACTATGTTTACGTGGATCATATTAAAACCGTTTTGCTTCATCATACGGGCACTCAACTGAGCTACCCTATTATTTCGCTAAATGGTCAAGAACAACTTTTATTGAGCTTTGACGATTTTAAAACCCTACCTCGAGATTATTACTATTCCATTACTCATTGTAATGCTAATTGGACTCCCTCCGACCTTAGACCCAATGAATATATTGATGGATTTTTTGAAGATATTATTTTCGATTATCAATATTCTATCAATACCGACATTCCTTATTTACATTATCAATTAAAAATTCCCAATGAAAACCTTGCTTTTACCAAATCGGGCAATTACCTTATTAAAGTCTATGAAAACGGTAAAGCTGACTCGCCTATTTTAACCAAACGTTTTATGGTATATGACAACCAAATAAGCATCAGTATCGACCCAAAAAGAGCTACCAACGTTGATTTACAATTTACCCACCAAGAAATTGATTTTACAATAGACCATACCGGATACAACATTATTGATCCGTTCAATGATTTACAAGTGGTTGTTTTTCAGAATTTCAGATGGGATAATGCTGTTTACAACCTCCCTCCACGTTTTATAAAAGGACAAGAATTGGTATATGATTACGAAACAGAAAATAGTTTTTGGGGGAACAACGAATTTAGAGAGTTTGATTTAAAAAGCATACGTTATCAAACCCTTAATGTAGAAAAAATCAATTACAATACAGAGAAAAAAATGTACGAAGCCCATGTTGTTCCGGACTTAAATCGTTCTTATAAAAGATACACCACTAATCCGGATATTAATGGTAATTTTTTAATAAAACGCAACGAAGGTGAAAACAGCGAATACGAAGCTGATTACATCAATGTCCACTTTACACTGGCAAATGTTCCTCAAAAAGATGGTAACTTTTATATTTTCGGGAAATTAAGCGACTGGCGATTTAAAGATGAATTTAGAATGAAATACGACTCTACCAGCAGTAGCTATACCGCAGAAGTTATGCTTAAACAAGGATTTTACAACTATGCTTATTGTTTATTAAAAGACGGTGCTAAAACCGTTGGCGACATGTCTGAAATAGAAGGTTCATACTCCCAAACAGAAAACGACTACATTGTATTGGCTTACCACAGAAAACCCAACCAACTATATGACGAACTCATTGGTTTTCATAAAGTAAACACAAGGGATGAATAGTTATTTTTATTCCATTTTGTTTTTTTAAATTTCAGTCAATTATATTTCTGTATATTATTATTTTTTTGATATTTTATTTTTCAATAGTAATTTCTAAATACAATATATTCTGTATTTTGGTTTTTATTTTATTTTTTCAGAATAATATTTTGTAGTTGAAAATATCTTTGTACTTTTGCCCCTGATTTTAAACATCACTCTTCACTTTTAACAAAGTATTGTGATTGATTTATAAAGAAGAAGCGAGAGAATAGGCTCTATGACCTTCTGGCAACCAACTATAAGTCCTGAGTTTAGCGAAGGATTGGAAAATCGGTGCCAAATCCTATTCCAAAGCAATGTTGCTTTTGGAGCATATAAAAAAATTACAACAATGAAAAACCAACAACAAAACACCTTATCAAAACACAGCAAAAAAGCTGCTGTGAACTATTTGGTTTCTGTTCAAAATCATTTTCCCAACTCTTCTTTTACGATGTGTTGCTGTATGTGCTGTTGCACTACCTGCTAACACATCTTTCTGTTTTCATTATTCTTTCTGAAAATAGTTGATGAATGGCATTTCCAAACAATGTGTTGTGGAAAATTCATGCCTATACATTTTTATCAAAAATTTTAATCAATTAAATATCAATAATTTACAAACTAAAAACAAAAAATCATGAGTACAAAAAATTTAAAATTTGAAACATTGCAATTGCATGCCGGACAAGAAGTAGATAAAGCTACCAACTCTAGAGCTGTACCTATTTATCAAACTACTTCTTACACTTTTAACGATGCGGAACATGCCGCTAACTTATTTGCGTTAAAAGAATTTGGAAACATTTATACAAGAATAATGAACCCTACAACAGATGTGTTTGAAAAACGCATCGCAGCTCTTGAGGGTGGTGTAGCTGCTTTAGCAACAGCTTCCGGACAATCGGCTCAATTTATTGCATTAAACAACATTTTACAAACCGGAGACAATTTTGTAACCTCTCCATTTTTATACGGAGGAACGTACAATCAATTTAAAGTAGCTTTTAAACGCTTAGGAATTGATGCTCGATTTGCAACATCAGACAAAGTAGAAGATTTTGAAAAAATCATTGACAAAAACACTAAAGCTATTTACTTGGAAACCATTGGCAACCCGGGTTTTAACATCCCTGATTTTGAAGCTATTGTTGCTTTAGCTAAAAAACACGACATACCCGTTGTGGTGGACAATACTTTTGGAGCAGGTGGTTATCTTTTCCGACCTATTGAGCATGGAGCAAACATCGTAACAGCATCAGCTACTAAATGGATAGGCGGACATGGAACATCTGTTGGCGGTGTTATTATTGACGGGGGAAATTATAATTGGGGAAATGGAAAATATCCTCAATTTACAGCACCTAGCGAAGGTTATCATGGATTAAAATTTTGGGATGTTTTTGGTACTGACGGACCTTTTGGCAATATTGCTTTTATTATCCGAGCCAGAGTGGAAGGGTTAAGAGATTTTGGAGCAGCCCTCTCTCCCTTCAACGCTTTTCAACTATTGCAAGGATTAGAAACACTTTCGTTGAGAGTAGAAAGACATGTTGAAAACACACTTTCTTTAGCTACTTGGTTAGAAAATCACCCACAAGTTGAAAAAGTAAATTATCCCGGATTAGCTTCTTCTCCTTACCATGAACTAGCTAAAAAGTACTTGAAAAAAGGCTTTGGTGGAGTTTTAAGTTTTGAGCTTAAAGGCTCTAAAGAGGATGCCATTGCTTTTATCAATTCGTTGGAATTAGTAAGCCATTTGGCAAATGTTGGCGATGCCAAATCATTAATCATTCAACCTTCTGCCACTACTCACCAACAACTTTCGGAGCAAGAACAACTAAGTGCCGGAGTAACTCCTAACCTGTTAAGAGTTTCTGTGGGAATTGAAAACATTGATGACATTAAAAATGATTTCACTCAAGCTTTTGATAAAGTGGCTAAAAAACAAAAATTACATTCAAATTTAATTTTAAACTAAATAATGCCACATTTATTCAAATATGAAAAAGCATTTCAATTGGAGTCGGGAAGAAAGCTTCCTGAACTCCAATTAGCTTACACCACTTTGGGAAAATTAAATCCCTCCAAAGATAATGTTGTTTGGGTAACACATGCACTAACTGCAAATTCCAATCCGGAAGAATGGTGGAACGGTTTGGTAGGTAAAGGCAAGTTTTTTAACCCTGAAAAACATTTTATCATTTGTGCCAATGTAATCGGCTCTTGTTATGGTTCTACCGGCCCGTTAACCATTCATCCTGATACCGGACAACCTTACTACCACCACTTTCCGGAGATTACCATAAGAGACATAGTAAAAGCATTGGATTTACTGAGGAATCATCTCAAATTAGACAACATTCATACGTTAATTGGTGGTTCTTTAGGTGGTCAACAAGCGTTAGAATGGGCAATTCAACAACCGGAAGTGTTTCAAAACTTGTTTTTGATAGCTACCAATGCTCAACATTCCGCTTGGGGAAAAGCATTTAACGAAAGTCAACGTTTGGCGATAAAAGCCGATAGGTCTTGGTTTTCATACAGTAAAGATGCCGGTTTAAAAGGACTAAAAGCTGCTAGGGCAATAGCATTGCTAAGCTACAGAAGTTATGAGACTTACGCTAACACGCAGCATGATGACGATAATGAAACCGAAAATTTCAATGCTGTCAGCTACCAAAACTACCAAGGCGAAAAACTCATCAAGCGGTTCAATGCTTTTTCTTATTGGCATTTATCCAAAGCCATGGACAGCCATAATGTTGCCAGAGGAAGAGGCAGTTTACAACGTGCATTAGCAAAAGTGAAAGCCAACACTCAGGTAATTGCCATTAGCTCCGACTTACTTTTTCCGATAAACGAATCGCAAACATTGGCCGAAGCGATTCCTAATGCTCAATTGGATGTTATTCATTCGCTTTACGGACACGATGGTTTTTTAATTGAAACAAAACAATTGCAAACCATTTTTGAAAATTTTTATTTATCACAACAATTTAACATTAACAAATATGAGTACAACTGACAAAAAAATTGGGTTAATAGGATTTGGAACGGTAGGACAAGGTTTCTACCAATATTTATTAGCCAATAATAAAGATAAACTGCTTCCAAAAATTGCCATAAAAAACACTGCTAAAAAAAGACCTGAAGTGGCAGCCTCTTTTACCGATGATATTGATGAAGTAATAAAAAATCAAAATTCTTCGGTATTGGTGGAATTGATAAGTGATGATAAAGAAGCTTTTAATATAGTATCAAAAGCCTTGAAGGAAGGTAAAAAAGTGATATCTGCCAATAAAAAAATGATTGCTCATCATTTGGAAACACTTATTGAGTTAGAGCAAAACAACAACGGCACTTTACTTTACGAAGGTGCTGTTTTAGGAAGTATTCCTATTTTAAAAACGCTTAATGATTACTACCTTTTGGATAACATTACTCAAATTGATGGAATTTTTAATGGCTCTACCAATTATATCCTCACCCAAATTTTTGAAAACCAAATGAGTTACCAACAGGCATTAAAAAAAGCCCAACAATTAGGTTTTGCCGAAGCAGATCCTAATGCTGATGTAAGTGGAAGCGATGCTCTTTATAAACTACTAATTCTTACCGCACATGCTTTCGGTAAAGTTATAAGCCCCGAAAAAGTTTTAAAAATAGGCATCCAACAACTTACTCCAAACGATATTCAGTTTGCTTTAGAGCATCAATTAAAAGTTAAATTAATAGCCCATGCCCAACTTATTGGCAGTCACTTGCACCTTTCTGTTTTGCCTACTTTTGTTGCTGAAAAAGATCAATTCTACCATGTTGACAATGAATACAATGCGGTATCAATTTCATCCGAAAACATTGGAAATCAGCTTTTAATCGGAAAAGGTGCAGGAAGTTTACCTACCGGACAGGCTGTTTACAGTGATTACAATAGTGCCGAAAATTTTCGCTATCAATACGCCAAAATTTCTTCCGGAAAAAAGATAAAATACGACACCGATGGCTTTATTTGGTTGTATTCCGAAAACATTACCGCATTAGAAAAATACATTGAAGAAGTGGTCATCATTAATCGTTCGCAAGGGTATGCTAAAATTAAAGTGGCACATTTAATAAAATTGCAAACAACCGATGCTTTTAAACAGCTTTCCGCAGTAGCTTTAACCGAAAACATTCGCCAACAATTTAACCGTAAATATGCTTATTTCCAAGCCTTTCAGCATTCCTTCGTTTAAAATTAGAGACAAACTGTTAAATATCATATTTTATTGATAGGGCAAATGGTAAATTTGTCGGTTTATTATACATGAAACCAACAAATAGATGAGCGTAGTTACTAATAAAAGAACTTTGAACCAGAAAAAAATTAACTTACTCAACCAAAAGTACCTCGAACTCACTCCGGAGCAGCGTGTAAAAGAGCTTTACCATGATTTTAAAGAAAAAGAAATCATGCTTACTTCCTCTTTTGCCGCTACCTCTGCCCTATTGCTCAAGTTATTTTCCGATATTCATCCATCGCAAGAAGTATTGTTTATAGATACCGGGTATCATTTTAAGGAAACGTTGATTTACAAAGAGTATTTATCCAAACTATACGACTTAGAAGTGATTGATGTGCGTGCCGAAAAATGGAAACACGATTTTACTACCAAAGACGAAACATGGAAAAAAGACCCTGATTTGTGTTGCTCCATTAACAAAGTGGAGCCGCTAGAGCTGCTAAAAGAAAGTTATACCGTTTGGGTATCGGGATTAATGGCTTGGCAAAGCGACCACAGAGCTACCTTAGATATTTTTGAGCAACGAGGCAATATTCTTAAATTTTACCCTTTGTTAGATGTTTCCAAAAAAGACCGAGATAACTACATACGCAAACATCATTTGCCGTTCCATCCACTCATTTCTAAAGGATATTCCTCCATTGGTTGCGAACATTGCACCGTTCCGGGAAAAGATAGAAACGGCCGATGGAACAACAACCCCAAAACCGAATGCGGCCTGCATTTGTAGTTTGTGAGTTATTTTTTATATATTTGGAGGGTAATAAGTTGGGGTGATTTTTTTGATTCATATGACTTATGAACAAATTTATAGCAAATGCTAAAAGACCGATATAGTGAAACAAGGAAAAATAAAGACAGTAGATTTTTTAATTAATAGGGTTCAGACAAGACACCCTGAGTTTGACAGTATTCCGAAGTTTTCATTATTATTAGGTGCGGGCTGCTCAAAAAGTTCAGGTATTCCAGTAGGATGGGAAATTATTGGTACTTTAAAAAAGCTATGGTTCCTAGACAACTTCCCAAAAGGAAATATTCATAAAATTGGAAATTACGAGTACAACGAAGATTTCTTTAAAGAAAATACCGACATATTTGAACAAAAGACAATTGAACAAGAACTACAGCTAAAGGAATACATCCTAGAAAACAAAGACAAGTTTCTTGAGACAATACCTCAATCATTAAGAGCTGGCAAGACA
>DATGOR010000032.1:0-2096 GCA_035305805.1 Vicingaceae bacterium
TAAAATAACTTAAAAAATAAGGTTGATTTGAATAAAGATTTTGAAAATATAGAACAACTTTTTAAAGATGCACTTGGAAATTTCGAAGCAGATGTTCATACGTCTGTTTGGAACAATGTGCAGCAAGCTGTTCAAACACAAGCCGCAGGCACTGCTTCTTCAGCTAGCAGCCAAGCAGGAAGTGTTGCCGCAAAAAGCACACTTTTTAAAGTGGCTGTAACCACTATTACTACTGCAGCTGTAGTAACTTCAGCAGTATTGGTGTATAATACTTTTGTTAAAGAAGAAAATACAGCTAATAACTTGGCAACTCAGCCATCAATTTCCGAAAAAATTACGGATAACGAACAACCCATCCTGACTCCAAACTATAAAGAAAAAGAAAACACAACTAGTGTTGATAATGAAAATACAAACCAACCAATTGTAAACAATAAAACTTCAACTCCACAAGTTGAACAAACAGAAAAAAAATCGCATAATTTGCAAAATGAGCAGAACAATACTGCTGATGAAGCAACAAATATCCCAACAGCAACTACGGAAGATAAAACAATTACTTCATCAAAAGAAAATAGTACAATTACATCTGTTCCTACTTCGGTTGCTTCTAAAGTAAATGAAAACACAACAGTTGCGTCTTCAACATCCTCTAGCAGCTCACTAGCGGGAATTAATTTTAAGGCAAGTACTTTAAAAGGAGATGCTCCACTATATGTTGAATTTAGTGCTGAAGGTACTGCCAATGAACTTTATTGGGATTTTAATGATGGGGCAACGAAATCGGGAGATAATGTATTTCATACCTTTGAAACACCGGGTGTTTATCAAGTAATGCTTACCGCAATTGATGAAAATGGCAAAGAAAAAACCGTTTCACACAAAGTGGAAGTATTAGCAAAAGTAAAATCTTCTTTGGCAGAAATCCCTAATATTTTTACTCCTAATGGCGATGGTAAAAACGATGTGCTAAAAGTTGAAGGAGAAAACATTAAGGAATTTAAAGCTATGGTGTTAAACACATCAGGAAATACCATCTTTGAATGGAACACCATTGACGGATTTTGGGATGGGAATGATATGCAAAATCAATTGGTTCCAAACGGTACTTACTTCTTAGTGATAAGAGCTTTAGGCTCGGATAATCAGCCTTATGAAATTAAGCAAGCTGTAACTTTAAGAAGATAACAGTTATTAACATCTTTTGGTAATTTCTTTAAATTAAAACCGATTATTTGAATGTAAAAAAGGCGTAACTTCGTAATCGTATTTTTTAAAACGCAATAGATGGCTGACTATCAAACCGGAAAACTATTAGAGCAAATTATTTACCCGAAAGATTTAAGAGAAAAGATTTCTGAAGACGACTTACCACAACTTTGTAAAGAACTCAGAGAATTTATTATAGACGTAGTATCTCAAAAAGGAGGACACTTTGGAGCCAGTTTGGGCGTTGTGGAATTAACAGTTGCCTTGCATTATGTTTTTGATACTCCCAACGATAAAATTGTTTGGGATGTTGGTCACCAAGCTTACGGACACAAAATACTTACAGGAAGAAGATCCGTTTTTCATACCAATAGAATTTATAAAGGAATTAGTGGTTTCCCAAAACCATCTGAAAGTGAATACGATACTTTTGCTGTAGGACATTCTTCTACTTCTATTTCTGCTGCTCTAGGGATGGCAGTAGCCTCTCGTCATAAAAAAGAAAACAAACAACACATTGCAGTTATTGGAGATGGTTCTATGACAGCAGGGTTGGCTTTTGAAGGGTTAAACCACGGAGGGAGTGAAGATACCAATTTATTGGTTATTTTGAACGATAACTGCATGTCTATCGACCCGAATGTGGGGGCGTTAAAAGAATATTTGACAGATATTACTACATCACATACTTACAACAAAGTAAAAGATGAGGTATGGAATTTATTAGGGTTAATTAGTAAATTCGGGCCAAATGCTCAAGCCATTGCTCAGAAAATTGAGAATGGAATAAAATCTACCTTACTAAAACAAAGTAATTTATTTGAATCCTTAAATTTCAGGTATTTTGGGCCTGTTGACGGACATGATGTGAATTACTTAGCGAAAGT
>DATGOR010000033.1:0-13616 GCA_035305805.1 Vicingaceae bacterium
AACCATCTATTTTACAATCAATGTTGTGGTCACCTTCTACTAATCGAATATTTTTCACTTTAGTTCCTGCTTTTACAGGTTTAGGAGCACCTTTTACAGGTAAATCTTTAATAACAACAACAGCATCACCATCTTGCAAAACATTACCATTAGCATCTATCACTTTAAGCTGACCTTCAGCAGCTAATTCTTCAGGACTCCATTCGTATCCACATTCGGGACAAGCAAATAAATTGTTTTCAGTTGGATATCCATAAGGCGATTTGCATTTTGGACAAGGTGTAATTTCTTCTTGCATAAATTGAACTTTAAGGGGGTAATTATCAATTATCACCACTAGATTTACCTTTGGTGGTTTTTACTTTATGTTTTGATTTGGTAGCAAATTTCTTTGTTTTTTTAGCAGCGTCCTTCTTTGCTTTTTCAGCGGCTTTGTTTGCTTTTTTAGCAGCTTTATCATTTTTTTTATACTCTTCGCTTATTTGAACACTGATAGGCTTCTTATGATTTAGTCCTGCATCATAAATCCCTTTTTTCTTGGTTTTATGACTTCTGCCATGAAACATAGAAGATTGATCAATTTTTTTGTTGCAAGATAGCAATAAGCTGAAGATAAATGTAATGGTTAATATAATACCAAGGTAGCTTTTCATAAAATGTCTATTTTTCGTATTCGCTTAATAACGTATAAATGTCATTAATTAGTCTGTCCACATCTTTTTTAGAAGTACCGTCATAAAAACCCCTTAATCTTTTTTCTTTATCTACCAAAACAAAATTTTCGGTATGAATAAAATCCTCCACACCGCCATCTCCTTCGGTAACAGCAGCAAAATAGGTTTTTCTGGCAAGGTCGTAAATTTGTTTTTTATCACCGGTTACAAACTTCCATTTATTGGAGTTTACCTCAATTTTATCAGCATATTCCTTTAATACAGGAACTGAATCTTCTTCGGGCATAACAGTGTGTGAAAGCAATAAAATAGCATCGTTGTCTTTGAACTCCTCGTAAACTCGCAACATTTGGTCGGTCATTTTAGGACAAATAGTAGGGCAGGTAACAAAAAAGAAGTCGGTTACATAAATTTTGTCTTTAAAATTATTGGGAGTTACTGTATTACCATCTTGGTCGGTTAAATTAAAATCACCAACTCTGTGGTTTTTATTAGTAGATTGCAGAGATTCATCCACCAATTTAGGGTTGATATCGGCAGGGTTAAACACTTTTAGTGGTTTAGGTTTACTTATCATAAAATAGGCAATTGTAATACCTATAATTACTACAATAACTGAAGGTACAAGTGTTTTCATGGTTGACTAAAAAATTGTTAGCGGCAAAGTTACCTTTAAACCGACATTAAAAAAATTATTCTGTTGGTTTTAATTTTTCGGTAATGCCTAATTCTTTGTTCAACACTTGCTTAAGCAATTCACTGTCTAATTTTTTAGCTATAATGGTTTTGTCTTTATCCAACAAGTAAATTTGTGGCGTGGTAAAAACATCGTAAGTCGTGCTGTAGTTTAAACTTTTTAAATCGGTATAGCCTTTACGGATGTACTCGGTAGCAACTTGTTTGTCTTCATACACTTCTTTTGGTACAGCTACATTTAAAAAATCTAAATGATGGTCTTTTATGAATTTTTTCCATGCATCATTGTGATCGGAGCTAACAGCAAAAACAGCCACACTTTTATCTTTTATGGTTTGATAGTATTCCGCTATTTTAGGTAGTTCTTTTTTGCAATGTCCACATTCGGGATCCCAAAAAATAAGCACCGTATAATCCTTGTTAATTTCATGCATATTTATCCAATTTTTTTTAGCGGTGTCTAGTAAAATAAGGTTAATAGCTGTTTTTCCAATTAATAAAGGTTGAAGTTTTTGAGCTTTTTCTTGTACTTTTTCAATCAATTTTTCATCTGCCCAAAATGCTTGTTCTTTGGTATAGTAATTTAAGGCGATATGAGCAAATACGGCATCCATTCCCATTATTTTAGATTTTTCGTAATGGTTAATTAAGTAATGAATAGTGTATTTGAAAATTTCTTTATTAGCTCTTGCTTTTTCTACTACCCAATCAATATCGGCATTAATAGAATCAGGGTTGGGGTAGGTAAGTTTGGTGAAATACTTCTCTATTTTGTTGTGGTAAATCGGACTTCTAAGCATACGCTCATCACTAAAATCTAACTCATCAAAAAAATGATTTTTATAATATTGGTATCGTTTGTATTGAAGCAAAGAGTCGTTTTCAAGGGCATCAAATTGGGTGGTTTCAGGTTCTTTCATGCCTTTAAATAAAGCGGCAACAAAGGTGTTAGGGTGTTGTTTTATGATGGTAAGTCGGTAATCTTGCACTTCTTTTTCTATGTTTTGCAGTTGTTGCTCTATGTTTTTCTTTTCTTCGGCTGTTGGTTTGCTGTTTAGTTTTTCCCTCAACTGAGCTGCATTTTCTTGAATTTTTCCAACATGCAACAGGTGTTCTAAAAACAATTTATTTTCTGCAGATTTTTTTACCACCATATTTTTAACCGGATTCAGCGTATCGGTTTCTATTTCAATTACGGGTTCATCTACTAAAATTTCAAACAACACTTTTCCATTATGAAAAACACCATAAATACCGCTTTCTATCACTTTATCCGTGTTAAAATGAGCCACTCCTTTCTCATTAATTTGAGCGGTATCTTTGTAATAACGCTGATTACCGTAATAGTTGATTAAGTATAAATCGCTGTTTTTCAGTCCATCAATTTTTATTTTGATAGAACGCTGATTAGATTGTCCAAAAACAGCTGATGAAAGACCAATTAGAAGTAGAATAGGAAATAATTTCTTCATAATTTTGTAGGTTAAATATGGTTCAAATTTATGATTTAATTTGAGCATCAAAAACGGATTAAAAAAAATTAACATATCATTAAATTGCCCAAATACCTGCTTTACATATCAATTATAGTGCCTTCGGTAATCGTTTGTTTGGGAGTAGTGGTTTACCTTTATCAAGAGCACCTTATTTTTTACCCGGAAAAGCTGTCGGAAAAATATTCTTTTAAATTCGATATTCCTTTTGAGGAATACAACATTACTACACCTGATGGAGAAAAACTAAATGTCCTGCTTTTTAAAAGCGACTCAGCTAAAGGATTGATTTTCTACCATCATGGGAATGCAGGAAGTTTACAAAATTGGGGTCAAAAAGCTAAAGACTTTACCAACAGAGGTTTTGATGTATTGATGTACGATTACCGTGGTTTTGGTAAAAGCACAGGTACTATTAAGAATGAAAAAATGCTTTATAAAGATGCTTTGTTGATATACAATGAGTTGATTACAACTTCTAATTACAATAAGGTAATTTATTACGGTATTTCACTAGGCTCGGGAATTGCAGCAAAATTAGCCCATGAAAACACACCTCCTTACAAATTGATTTTAGAAACTCCATACTCCAATTTTTATGAAGTAGCTAAATTTCATTATCCCTACTTACCTAATTCCATTTTATTACATTACCAATTTAAAACAAATAAGTGGTTGCCCGATATTACTGTACCGATACATTTAATACACGGCACTGAGGATGAAACCGTTCCTTATGAAATGAGCCTTCAATTAAAACAAATCAGTAATAATATTGATTTATGTACCATAGAATACGGTTCGCACAACAATTTAAATACTTTTGAAGCGTACCAAAACTACTTAGATAAAATTTTAAATTGACGTATTTCTTACAAATCAATTTCCATAAATTACTTATTTAATCGAAATTATTTATACATTTGTCGAGGTGTTCGATTTTTACTCAATTGAACATCAATAAATACAATAAAACTGAATTTTAAATAAAAAAATACAGCAATGAACAGAAACTCACAATTAGCCCTTATGTTAGTGGCTGCATTTCCGTTAATGATGAATACTTCTTGTAGTGAAGATAAACCTGTTGAAGAAGTAGAGGTGGAAGTTACCACTGAAGATACAACAAAGGATGAAACGCAAAAGTTCTATCAAATTCCTGCTCCGGATGAAATGTTTGGATTTATTAAAAAATCAGGATTAACCTACAACAAAGCGTTGATTAATTCTCCTCAAAAACAATCTGAATATACTTCGCCATTAGAGCAGACAATGATTTTTGGTGTTTATTCAGCAGATTTGGCTTATACTGCAGCTTATGAGGAGTTTAATGAGTCCATAAAATATTTTGCTACTATTCAAAAATTAGCAGAAAACATTGGAATATCAGGAGCGTTTAACGAAGAGTTAATGAATAACATTAAAAATAACTTAGACAAACCCGAACAATTACTTGAAAATTCTAACGATTCGTATTTTTCTGTGGTAGATTATTTAGAAGAAAACCAACAAGGAGATAAGTTAGGAATAATTGCTGCTTCCGGATGGTTAGAAACTGTTTACATTGTAGCTAACTCTATTGACTACAATAAAAATGATGCTGCATTACAACGTCTTGCTGATCAAAAATTAACGTTAGATAACTTACTAATGTATATGGAAAACCACCAAGATAACAATGATGTGGCGGCAGTAATTTCCATGTTAAAAGAATTGGAAACGGCTTACGGTGAAGTAGGGGAGTCGGAAGAAAGCGGTTCGGGAATTACCTTAAAGAAAACCGATGGGAAAATGGTGTTAGGTGGAGGAAGTTCTCCAAAAATCACTCAAACACAATTTGAAGCCATTAAATCTAAAGTAACAGCGTTAAGAACTAAAATTGTAAAATAAGTTTAGGCACAATTTTAGAGAAATTTTCTACAAATTAATAACAATAAAAAAAGAACAGATGAAACGAACCTCACTAAAAACATTAACAAATAGCGTAATGATCTTTAGAGAGTTCCATCTGACCGATTTAATAACAATAAAAAATGAACAGATGAAAAATATCAATAAATTATTTTTGACACTTTCTGTAATTACACTTCCAATTTTTGCCTCTGCACAATATTGTAATCATTTTCATACCAAATACTGCCCACCTTCAGAAAGTGGCATGTATAGTTTGAACGGACAATCAAAAAGTGCATTATTTAGCAAAGGACAAACTTCAGAACTAAATATTGTAGTTTACAAAGGTCAAGATTATAGAATCTCACTTTGTTTTGATGAAAACTTAGGATCTCAGCTAACTTTTAAGTTGTATGAAACTAAAAAAGTTAAAGTGGAGAAAGTTATCGAAACAAAAACCATGGAAGATGAATATGAAAAAGATGAAAATGGTGAGCTAGTAGTGGATGAGTGGGGAGAATATATTCCCACAGGAAACCAAGTAGAGGTAATAAGTAAGGAAACTGTTACTGTAGTAGAGCAGCAAAAAAACTTATTGTACGACAATAGCCAAGATGGATTTGCTACAGAAATTGAGTTTTCGGTAGAAACTACCAGAAGATTGGTATTAGAAGTATCTATTCCCGGAGGAGGATCAGGAAGTTCTAAAAGTAAATTGGTTAAATCGTCAGATATGGGTTGTGTAGGTGTGTTGGTAGAGCACATGACTACTCCGATACAAGGATTTAAAGGAACGGGATTTTAATAGTCCTCTATCCATAAACAAACAAAAAAACCTGAGATTTTTCTCAGGTTTTTTTGTTTGGTATGAAAAAATCAATTCATCAAATCCTCAATTTCTTCTGCTTCTAGTGGAATGTTCTTCATTAAATCAAATGGAGCACCATTGTTGGTAACTACCACATCATTTTCTAAACGGATACCTAAATTCTCGTCTCTAATGTAAATTCCAGGCTCTACGGTAAGTACCATACCTGTCTCTAAAGGTCGTTGTCGGTTTTCAATATCGTGAACATCTAATCCAATATGATGAGAGGTGCCGTGCATAAAATATTTTTTATACAAAGGATTTAAAGGATCCTGTTTTGCCACATCATGCTTGTCTAATAAACCTAAATAAATTAATTCACTTTCCATTATTTTACCAACTTCCTTATGGTATTCATCAATTTTGGTTCCGGGAACTAACATAGCGGTAGCTGCTTTCATTACTCTAAGCACAGCATTATACACGTCTTTTTGTCGTGCAGTAAATTTTCCGCTGACAGGAATGCAACGTGTCATATCCGATGCGTAATTGCCGTATTCGGCACCTACATCCATTAAAATTACTTCTCCACTTTTACATGCTGCTTTATTTTCAACATAATGCAAAACGCAAGCATTATATCCACTGGCAATAATAGGTTCATAAGCAAAACCTTTGGAACGATTTCTTAAAAATTCGTGCATGTATTCGGCTTGAATTTCATATTCTGTTACACCGGGTTTGACAAAATCTAACACTCTTCTAAAACCTTTTTCTGTAATGTTACAAGCATGTTGCATCATGTTAATTTCAGCTTCCGATTTTATGGCACGCACTTGTCTCATAATGGGAGCCAATCGTTCATATTGGTGCAAAGGGTATTTTTGTTGACATTCTTTTCTGAATCTATCGTCTCTAGTTTCCACTGTGGTTACAGCTCTTAAATGCTCATTTTGGTTTAAATAAATATGTTGTGCTTCGGTGGTAAGTTGATGAAATACTTGTTCAAACTGATCGATCCAGAAAACAGTTGTAATTCCGGAAAGTTCTGTAGCCTCCTGTTTGGTAAACTTAGCTCCTTCCCAAATAGCTATTAGTTCACTGGTTTCTTTAATGAACAAAATTTCGCGATGTTGGGGATTTTCTGCATCAGGAAACAACAGTACAATGGTTTCTTCTTGATCAATTCCTGAAACATACAATAAATCGTTATTCTGACGGAAAGGCATTGTACCATCTGCATTGGTGGGCATAATGTCGTTAGAATTAAATACTGCAATAGATTTTGATTTCATTAAAGCAGCCACTTTCTTTCTGTTTTCAACAAACGTGGCTTGACTAAGTGGTTGGTATTTCATAAAATGTAATTTATATCGTCTTTAATGCTATAGGCAGTTTTATCATTTCTGCTAAATCTTCTCCCATAGCTTCCATATCTTCATCGTCTTCATCAAACATCCAGGTTACATTTACACTGTTTGGATGTTGTTCAAGGTAAGTTTCTAATTTTTGTAATAAAATGTATAAACATTCAGTGGAATGGGTATTCAAGTAGTCTAAATAAATATCTAACGTAACTTCTTGTGGATTAGAAGCTAAGTATTGGTCTATCCAATTTTCTAATGGTTTGTAGAAATTAATAGGATGCTCAGGAATAGATCTTCCCCAAATTTTAAGTGCATTGCTAGCTGCATTAAAATCAATTTTTGGAGTATTGATGGTCGCTTCAATTAACAAATTATCCATTCTACAAAAGTAAAATTTAATCTCTAGTTAGAAAAATTCTAAGGTTTTAATTTATCTTTGAACTGCTTTTTAAATTTTTCTACTTTTGGACGAATAATTGCCGAGCAATATGGTTGTTCCCCATTTAGTTCAAAGTAGTCTTGATGGTAATCTTCAGCAGGGTAAAAATTGCTAAATGCAGTTATTTCTGTTACAATGGGCTGATCAAATATTTTAGCATCGTTCAGCTGTTGTTTATAGGCAGTAGCTATATCTTTCTGAGTTTCGTTGTGATAAAATATAGCAGAACGGTATTGTGTTCCAACATCACCACCTTGTCGGTTTAGAGTAGTAGGGTCGTGGGTTTTCCAGAAAACTTCTAATAATTCTGCGGTGGTAATTACAGAGGTATCATAAGTAACCTGACAAACTTCGGCATGTCCTGTTTTTCCGGTACATACTTCTTTGTAAGAAGGGTTTTTTACACTTCCTCCGGCATAACCTGAAACCACTTTTTCTACTCCGTTCAATTGGTCGAATACTGCTTCTACACACCAAAAACAACCGGCACCAAGTGTAATAGTGTCTAGTTTTTTAGTAGAGGGTGGTTGTAAACTGTCGTTTTGTGCTTCCATGTTGCAACTAATAAGTAAAATGAATGAGACAAAAAGTAATGATATGTTGGATGACACTTTACTGTCCATTAATAATTTGTTGAGTTAATGTTTCAATTTTTTGATAAGTAGCATTGCTAACATTTACCAACGGCAAACGTACAGTGTCTCCTGTAATGTCCAATACTTTCAGCGTGGCTTTAATTCCAGCAGGATTTCCTTCGCAAAACAAATAATGAATAATTTCATAATGTTGGTAATGCAATTTTTGAGCTTGTAGCATATTTCCGCTGAGTGCCGCATTTACCATAGTTGAAAACCCTTTTGGAAAAGCATTGGCTATAACAGATATTACACCATCTCCACCCGAAGCAATAAAAGGTAAAGTCAACGCATCGTCCCCTGAAGTAACTAAAAAGTCAGCAGGTTTATGTTGAATAATATCCATGCACTGTTCCAAATTTCCGGAAGCTTCTTTTATGCCGATAATATTTTTAAAATCGTTTGCTAATCGAAGGGTGGTACTTGCAGCTATATTAGAGCTGGTTCTTCCCGGAACGTTATACAAAATAATGGGCAATGGAGATTTCTCAGCCAATGCTTTGTAATGTTGGTAAATACCTTCTTGCGTAGGTTTGTTGTAATACGGACTTACTGATAAAATAGCATCTACTCCTGTAAAATCGGTGGTAGAAAACGCCTCTATTATGGCTTGTGTATTGTTACCTCCCAATCCTAAAACTATGGGTACACGTTGGTTGTTTACTTTTACAATAAACGAAAGTGTTTCTTTCTTTTCTTGTGGGGTAAGTGTTACAGATTCACCGGTTGTTCCTTGAACTACCAAATAGTTTACACCATTTGTAATAAGATGTTCTACTAGTTTTTCCAAAGCGTTATAATCAACGCTTTTATCTGTATTAAATGGAGTTACAATGGCTACTCCTGTTCCTCTAAATTTATGCATAGTTATCTTATTGATTTAAAGTGCAAAGTTTTGTTTTATTTTTCTAATACTTAACAATATGTTATATTTTTTTCTAAAAAAACCTTATTTTATTTTCATAACTGTACATATTTTATACTTTTATGCCCCATGAATTGGCTCAATAAAATAATTACTCCGGATACTTCTTTTTTTAATAATTATTTTGACAAAGCTCAGTATTTATTAGCTTGGAGGATATCTTTGGTGTTTATAATTACTTTTGTAATTATCTCTATTTTTTATTGCTTTTCAGGTTTTACTGCTGTTTTACCTTCTTTTTTAGTGATTTTAGTGGGATTGTTTTGCCTGATTTATTTAAAGCTGACTAGACAAATAAAAACCATTTTTTGGATTTATACCATTAGTGGAACGTTGTTGGCTCATCTTGCAATGAACACCGTAATGAATCTTACGCATTATGTAGATTTTTTATGGATAATGGTATGTATTTTTATTGCTTTTATAGGGTTAGGCAGAAGGGTAGGAATAGGACTTATTGTAGTTAACATACTGCTTCTATTGTTTTTCTTTACCTTTACATTAAACAAACATATTGAAATATTAACACCTCGAACACATTTTGAAATTATTGGAGAATTCATTGAGGTATTGTTTGTTTTTTTCATCATTAGCTATTTAACCTATCAGTATTTGGTTTTTCAAGCAAATTCTAAAAAAGAACTAGAGTTAGCTTATCAAGAACTTGAAAAGCAAAATGAGCTCATCACTTCTAGAAATAACGAAAATGTTTTGTTAATGAAAGAAGTGCACCACCGTGTAAAAAATAATTTACAAATTATTACGAGTTTATTAAGACTACAAAAAAATAATCTACCCGAAGAAGTAGGACAAAAGTTTGATGAATCCATTAACCGAATTATGACGATGGCTATTATTCATAGAAAACTTTATCAATCGGATGATTTAAGCCAAGTAAACATAGCTTCTTATATCAATGAACTGATTGATGAAATATTAAGTAGTCTTTCTTCCGTTGATAACATTACCACTAATATTACTACTAATGACATTGCTATTGGTTTAAAAACTGTTGTTCCTTTAGGATTGCTGTTAAATGAATTGCTTTCAAACTCATTTAAACATGCCTTTGAAGGAGAGCAATCCGGAGCGATATCTATTAGTATAAAAGCGATAAATAACATGGAGTTTGAGATGGTCTATAGTGATAATGGCTCATGGAAAATAGCCAATAAAAACAAACAACATTTTGGATTAGAATTAATAGAAACATTAACGGAACAAATGGATGGTTCTTATCAAAGAGAACAATCTGAATACCGCTTTGTACTTAAAAATTTAGATATTGAAGCGTAGTCCTAAATTATTTTTTAATAAAGAAAAAAGTTCCATCTTCATCTTCTAACCCGGCAATTTTCCCAAATTTAGGTTCTTGTTTTGCACCGCTTTTTGTAACGGCTGTTTTTACTTTGCTAACTATTGTTTCAATAGGGATACAAGCATCCGGATTACCTGATAATGTGGCGGCAAATGTTTTGGTAAACTGAGAGTTGTCGGAGGCTAACTCGTAACCTGCTGAAGAAAATACTTGAGAAGATTTAAATTTGGTGGCTTTCCAATCGTTACAACTCTTTGCAGTCCCTGTTGATCGCATGGCTTGGTAAAAAGAAGGTCCTGATTCACAAGCATCGGTAACCACTAATGTATGTGTGATATCTTTAGAATAAGACTGCATAGAAGCTTTCAAATTATTAATATTAAAGTAGGTGAACTCATCGTCTCGCTTGGCGTCAGTAGGTATCCAATAACCTGTCTCGTTGATAAATTTTCCGTGTCCCGCATACCAAACCAATATAGAATTTACTTTATTGCTTTTTACCAAATCTCTCAATTCGATGGAGAAAAAACGTTCTAACTGAGCTTTGGTCATGTCTTTTTTATGAATTACATTATTAATTTTATATTTTGCAAAAGCAGATTTCATCATAGTAACATCTTTTGCCGGGCCATCTAAACTGGCAAATGATTGATATTTAGAATTTTCAATAAATATAACCCATGTTTTTCCCATAGGATTATCGGCAAGCAAAGCAGCATTTTCCCTGTTCAACAAAAATTCCTTTTCGGTTTTATTGCCGTATTCATCTTCTACAATTACCGTAAAAGCAGTTTTATTCATAATGTTGATGGTCATAGAAAATTTAGGGTTTTTCTCCTGCGTATTAAAACTGGCAATTACCCCGTCTATGTAAATACTTTTAATAAAACTTTCATCTTTTATACTTCCTTCAATGTACAAAGAAGGATCGTCAGCATCTAAATAAATGGTGCCATCGTCCGAAGCATAAGGAGCCAAAAGTTGAACTATAGGAGCGTTTACTTCAGTTTCTAAAAACTCATACACCCAAGTTTCTGAGTTTTGGTAAACATCAAAAATAGTAATGGAAATATGTTTTAAATCAGCCACTTCCAATTCTATCTCAAAAGTAGGGTTTAATGAATCTTTGTTAAACGATGCGTCTTTGCTGTTTACTTTAACAAATTCAATTAAGCTGGCATCTTTTATTTTACCTTTAAAAACAAACTTTTGCGTGCCTTTTGCCATTTGCAAAAATCCTATTTTAGGTGAAGTAGGAGCAATCATTACTAATTCAGGATTGTCGTTTTCTCTGTTGAGTTCGTACATGCGTTTTTTTGCTTCGTCATATAGCTTCATAGCCTCACCATTGTAAGGAGAAAGTCGTTTAATTTCTTCATAATCTTTAATAGCAGCTTTAAAATTAGACATCTTTTCGTGTAGAGCTCCTCGCTTAAAATATAGGTTAGCATTTTCTTTATTGATAGATATAGCCTTGGTGTAATCAGCAATAGCATTAGGGTTTTGTCCTATTTTCTCATATAATTCGGCTCTTTTAATGTAATGATAAACGGTACTTGGTTCAATCAATACAATTTTAGAATAATCATCAATAGCAGCTTGTAGATTTTTGTTAGCCTCATTAGTTGCCGAACGAACCCTTAAAGCCTCAATATTGTCAGGAGAGAGTTCCAATGCTTTATCAGCGTGTTTTAAAGCATCCTCGTATTTGTTTAACTTCATATTGGAGTGAGCTAAGCCTATATAAGCTCCTACTAACTTAGAGTCGTAAAACTTTGCTCTGTCAAAGCTATAAGCGGCTTCTTTAAACATTTTAGAACTGTCTTGAGCAACACCTAACAAATAATAATTGGCACCGTTTTTTTCTATACTTAACAATTGTTCTGCGGTGGAAACTGCGTCCATAAATCGTTTGGCTTTCATTTGTGCCAACGTTTTTTCTTGATACGCACCTACTAATTTTTTATCCCTATCGATAGCTATGTCAAAAGCAGCAATGGCCTCGTCATATTTTTGAAGCTGAGATAAGGCTTTACCAAAATTTAGGTGGTATTCTTCCATTTTTTCTTTTATTTCAAGGGCTTTTTTAAAATCAGCCGCAGCTTTATCGAAAGCTCCGGTGTTTAGATAACATAATCCTCTGTAGTTATAAGCTCTGTCGTGGTCGTTTTTAGCATTTATAACATTGGTAAAGCTCTCAATGGCTTCGTTGTATTTTTGTTCTGCAAAAAATTGTTCCCCGTTTCTATAATCTTTAAAATAAGATTGTCCTAAAACAGAGATGTTTATTGTTAATACAGCAATGATAAACAGTAATTTTTTTTTCATAGGTAATAGTTTGGTTGCTTAATTACATGAGAAATTTTATCTCAATAGTTAGATAAAGTTCTTAAAATCAAAACAAAAGTAATAAATAGTTGGGTTAATTTGAATAATATTTTTAAAAACCTCAAGGAGGAATTTGTTGATTAAAAATTATCTAACCATTTAATGTATTACCTTTGCTTTATGTTAGAGAAAAACTTTACAATGGTTGCTAAAACCTCTTTTGGTTTGGAGGATGTAACAGCAAAAGAATTGGCTCAATTAGGAGCAAAAGATATTCAACAAGGTATCAGAAGTGTAAGTTTTAAAGGCAATAAAACCTTACTGTACAACGCAAATTTGTGGTTACGAACAGCCAATAAAATTTTAGTTCCTATTCATCAATTTCCTATTAGTGGGGCAGAAGATTTGTATCAAAAAATCAAGAAAATGGAGTGGGAAAAGATATTTGATGTATCACAAACTTTTTTTATTGATGCCGTTGTTAGTTCACGTTTGTTTAATCATAGTCAGTTTCCGGCTTTAAAAGCTAAAGATGCTATTGCCGATCGCTTCAGAGAAAAAACCGGTAAACGGCCCAATGTAGAAAAGATTCAACCAACTATTAAAATCAACTTATATATTAATCAAAAAAACGAATGTGTAGTTAGTTTAGATAGTTCCGGAGAGGCTTTGTTTAAAAGAGGCTATAGAGCAAGTAGGAGTGAGGCTCCAATTAAAGAAGATTTGGCTGCAGGAATGATTTTATTGAGTGGGTGGGATAAGAAAACACCTTTCTTAGATTTGTTTTGTGGTTCCGGCACTTTACTTATTGAGGCTTACATGATAGCTCATAATATTGCTCCTAACTTAATTAGAGAACAATTTGGTTTTTTTAACTGGAAAGATTTTGATGCACCTTTGTTTCAACAATTAAAAGAACAAGCCATTGCTCAACGCTTAGAAAATGAAGTTTCAATTTACGGAGTAGATAACTCAGGAAGGGTATTAGGGATGTGCAGGGCTAATTTAAAAGCAGCCGATTTATTGGATAAAATAACTTT
>DATGOR010000034.1:0-9638 GCA_035305805.1 Vicingaceae bacterium
TATCACTAATAAACAAATCCAGGATTCCTTTCCAAAAATCATTCTTGTTCTACAGTAAAGCATGATAAAAATCATACACACAACCTTATCAAATACCTTATTTATGGTATTGTAAAGATAAAGTAGTTTGAGTTAATTTGCTTTGTTATTTATAATAAGTCTAAATTAAAATAGTGGCATGAACAAGTTAATAAGTTTAGTTGCATTAATTATAATAATTGGCAACGTAAATGCACAGGGAATAATTGAAGGCAGAATCTTTCAGAGCGATAGTTCGTCATTAAGTAGTGTATCTGTTTATTTGGAAAACACCAACTTTGGTACAGCTTCTAATAGTTTAGGAAATTTTAAATTGGGTAATATTCCTAGTGGAGAATACACTGTAGTATTTTCTTGTGTGGGATATGAAAAAACATTGCAAAAAGTAAATGTAGTTGATGGAGAAACCACTACATTGAATGTAAAAGTACTTGAAAACACGACTACTTTAGATGAGTTTGCGGTAAGTGCCAAAAGCTTAACAGGAGGAATTACAGGAGTAAAAAAATTACCGGGCTCTGCTTACTATATTTCTCCAAAAGAATTGGAAAAGTTTAGTTATTCAGATATTAATCGTTCATTAAGAATTGTTCCCGGTGTTACACTTACTGAAGAAGACGGTTTTGGGTTAAGAACAAACATAGGATTAAGAGGAACAGGTACAGAGAGAAGTAGTAAAATAACTGTTATGGAAGATGGTATATTAATAGCTCCGGCTCCTTACGCAGCACCTGCCGCTTATTATTTTCCTACTGCGGGTAGAATTAATTCTATTGAAATAATGAAAGGAAGCAGTCAAATAAAATATGGCCCCTATACCACAGGTGGTGCTATTAACCTTATTTCAACGCCAATACCTGTAGGTTTTAGTGGAAAAGCAGACATGCTAATAGGAAGCTTTGATTACAAACAATTCCATGCAAATGTTGGTGAGTCGTTTAAAAACTTTGGCTACATGATAGAAACCTATCAATTTGGTAGTGATGGTTTTAAAAAGTTGGATGTTGATGGTGAAACCGGTTTTAACAAACAAGATTATTTAGCGAAGTTCAGGTTTAATACTAATACAAATGCTAAAATTTATCAGTCCATTGAGTTTAAAATTGCTCAAGCTAATGAAATTTCAGATGAAACCTATTTAGGATTAACCGAAAAAGATTTTAATCTAAATCCTATTAGAAGGTATGCTGCCTCTCAGATGGATAAAATGACCACCCAACAACGTACATACAGTGCCACTCATTTTGCCAAACTCACAAAAAATGTATCGCTAACCACTACCGGCTATTATACCGAATTTAAAAGAAATTGGTATAAACTAAATAACCTGACCGATACCGCTGGAAAAAATATTAGTATAGCCAAAATCCTAGAAAGTCCTGATGAAAACAAAGAATTTTATAATATCATAAGAGGTAATTCTAGTATTAACAGTGATGCTTTAACCGTTAGAGCTAACAACAGAAGCTACCAAACATCAGGCGTACAAACAGCATTAAATATAAAATTCAATACAGAAAAAACTAATCCCAATATAGAGCTTGGTTTTAGGTATCATATTGATGAAATGGATCGTTTTCAGTGGGATGATATTTTTCAGATGAAGGATGGAAGTATGTTACTTACCAAAGCAGGAATTCCGGGCACACAAGACAACAAAATTGAAAGTGCCAATGCAATTGCGACATATATTCAATACAAATTAAATATCAAAAAAATTACTTTTACTCCCGGAGTACGTTATGAAAACATTCTATTTAGTCGCAAAGAATATGGTAAAAACGACATTCGCAGAACAGGCATTAACCTAAAAGAAAGAGAAAATCAAGTTGATATAATTATTCCCGGAGCAACTGTTGATTATCAATTTAATAAATCACTAAACGCTTTTGTTGGTGTACACAAAGGATTTGCTCCTCCCGGTAGCACTCCTGAAACCAAGCCAGAAGAAAGCATGAACTACGAAACAGGACTTACCCTTTACAAAGATGCTTTAACATTAAAACTAGTAGGTTTTTACAATGACTATCAAAACTTATTAGGTGCTGATTTAGAAGCTGCCGGTGGTGGTGGAACTTCCAACTTGTTTAATGGTGGAGCAGCTATTTCTTACGGAATAGAATTTTTTGCCGCTTACGATTTTTTTGCCTCACTTAACAATAAATACAGACTTCCTTTAGCTGTTTCTTACACCTACATGAATGCCGAATTTAAAAATACATTTGCCAGCTCATTTGAAGCATGGGGAGATGTAACCAAAGGCGATCAACTCCCTTATTTAGCCAATAACCAACTCAATGTATCTTTATCATTAGAACATCCAAAATATAGTTTAAACCTTAGAGGGAACTACATGGACGCTATGAGAACACAAGCTGGAACAGGGAGTATTCCTAGTAATTTAAAAACAGATGCCTACTTTGTTTTAGATGCCAATATTACTTTCAAAATTCACAAAGAAACCGCTTTGTATGCAGGAATATCAAATATCATGAATAATGAATATATAGTTGCAAGACGCCCTGCCGGACTCAGACCTGGGATGCCAAGAATGATTCAAGGAGGCGTAAAAGTGAGGTTTTAATTTAAAAGTAAAAAAGGTTGCAATTTTGTTTTTGCAACCTTTTTTATGATGATTTATATCATTGGTAAAACCAAGTTCTCCCCTTACTTTTGAAGCATGCTAAAAAACTTCAAAATAAGCTTTTTTAAATACAACAGTCGGCACAAAATCATTATAGGATTATTTATTATACTTTGGGCCGGCTTTCATTTTGCAGGAAAAAGAAATACCAATGCTTTTTATGACAATGGAAATCCCATGTACACCGGAAATATAAAAAATGGTAAAAATCATGGGCAATGGATTTGGTATTTTCCCAACGGTAAAAAGAAAATGGAAGGGCTTTTTAATTTAGGTATTAGAGAAGGTAAGTGGAGAACTTATTATCAAAATGGAAACATTAAAACAGAAAGCTTTTATGTGGATGATAAACTAAACGGTTTTTCTAATACCTTTAACGAAAAAAATCAATTAATGAGCAGTTCTTATTTTAAAAACGATTCGTTGGTAAAAAAACCTTAACAAATCTTTCTTTTATTCCCCTTTGATTAAAGTCAGTTTTTTTCCTATTTTTAACCGAAATTTTAAAACAAACTAAAATTATGGGATTTCCAAGCGACATAGAAATAGCTCAAAAAGCACAGATGAAACACATTACTGCTGTTTCAAGTTACTTAAATATTAATGAAGATGAAATTGAGATGTACGGTAAGTACAAAGCTAAATTACCTCTACATTTAATTAATCAAGAAAAAATAAATAACAGCAACCTTATTTTAGTAACTGCCCTCACTCCTACCCCTGCAGGAGAAGGAAAAACCACTACATCTATTGGTTTAACCGAAGGAATGAATAAAATAGGAAAAAAAACCACTGTGGTTTTAAGAGAACCTTCATTAGGGCCTGTTTTTGGAATTAAAGGTGGAGCTGCCGGTGGCGGTTATGCTCAAGTAGTTCCTATGGAGGACATTAACCTGCATTTTACGGGAGATTTTTCTGCTATTGAAAAAGCTAACAACCTTTTAGCAGCATTAATAGATAATAATATCCAAAACAAAACCGGGAACCTGAATATTGATCCTCGTACCATTGTGTGGAAAAGAGTGATGGATATGAATGATAGGGCTTTAAGAGAAATTGTTATTGGACTAGGTGGTACAGGAAACGGCATTCCACGTCAAGATGGATTTAACATTACTCCTGCATCTGAAGTGATGGCAATTTTATGTATGTCAGAAAATTTTGAAGATCTCAAAAACAAGTTAGGAAACATTTTTATTGGATTTACTTTCGACAAAAAACCTGTTTATGCCCGAGATTTAAAGGCAGAAAATGCCATGGCTATTTTATTAAAAGATGCTATTAAGCCTAACTTGGTTCAGACCCTAGAAGGTAATCCTGCAATTATTCATGGCGGTCCATTTGCCAACATCGCTCAAGGAACCAACACGATTATCGCCACAAAAATGGGATTATCTTTATCCGATTACGTGGTTACAGAGGCTGGGTTTGGAGCAGATTTAGGGGCTGAAAAGTTCCTTGATATAAAATGTGTTTCCGGTGGATTAAAACCTAAAGCACTCGTACTAGTAGCCACTATCAGAGCATTACGCCATCACGGAGGAGCTACTAAAGAACAATACAATGACGCAAGTATAGAACGTGTTGAAAAAGGATTTGACAACCTTGCTAAACACATTGAAAACTGCAAAACATTTGGATTAAATCCTGTTGTAGCCATCAATGCCTTTCCTTCCGACAGTGCTGAAGAGGTTAATTTAATTAAAGAGAAATGTGCCGCTATGGGGGTTCAAGCAATTGTTGCTGAAGGTTTTGCCAAAGGCGGTGACGGAATGACCAATTTAGCTCAAGCCGTAGTAGAGGAAATTGACAATGGAAAAAACAACTTTACACCTCTTTACGATTGGAAGCTTCCCATTAAAGATAAAATTGAAATTATAGCCAAAAAAATATACGGTGCAGATGGAGTTGAATACTCCAAAAAAGCCCTTACGGATTTAAGAAAAATTGAAAATTTAGGCATGAACGAGTTGCCTGTTTGTATGGCAAAAACTCAGAAATCGTTTTCCGATAACGAAAGTTTAATCGGACGCCCGAAAGGTTTTACTATTAGTGTAAGAGAATTTGAATTTGCATCCGGAGCAGGTTTTGTTATTCCCATTTTAGGAAATATGATGCGAATGCCTGGTTTACCGGCTGTTCCTGCTTCCGAGGGAATGTTTATTGACAACAACGGTAAAATTAGTGGGTTGTCTTAAATCAATCATTAAAGTTTAGCATAAAGCATGCTCATTAACACTTCTTGCGAAGGGTAGTTAATGAGTATGCCTTTTTGTTTTCCTTGATACACAAACATACTTCCTGCAGCTACAGCACTTGCCCCTTGTTTTACAGCAGCATAAAAATCATTTACTGAAGCAGCTCCTCCGCATACAATTAGCGGCAAATTGGTAGCATTTGCTACTTTACTTACTAAATCTAAATCGTATCCCGAATAAGTTCCGTCTAAATCTATTTGATTTAAAAATACTTCTCCTGCACCTGCTGCTTCCACTTTTTTAATAAAATCTAATAAAGCTATTTTTACTTTTTTGGACCCCGAGAAAGTATATGCATTTTTATTGCCCAACCAATCTTTTTTTACATCAATAGCAGCCACCACACTTTGAGCACCATATTTTTTAGCTATTTGAGTAATCAATTCCATATTATTAGCTAATGCTGAATTGATAACTACTTTTTCTATGCCTAACTGAAATAATTTTTCTACCTGAGTTAAATTTTGAATTCCACCACCGTAAGCAAAGGGCATAAAAGCTTCTTCGGCAATTTCTTCTATCTTTTTATAGTTAGGAGTTCTTTTTTCTTTGGTAGCAGTAATGTCTAAAATAATAATTTCATCCACTTCTTTTTCGTTAAAAATCTTTACCGCATTAATAGGATCTCCGATATAATTGGGCTTTTTAAACTTTACAGTTTTTACTAATTTTTCATTTTGTAAAGTCAATACCGGTATCACTCTAATTCTTCGCATATTATTACAAGCTAACAAAGTTTTTCAGAAGATTCATTCCAAATTTATGGCTCTTTTCAGGGTGAAATTGCACCCCGAAAATGTTATTTTTTTCTACAGCCGAAACAAAGTTATAGCCATAATTAGTGATGGTTAACACATCACTGGTTTGGCGGGGTAACATATGGTAACTGTGAACAAAGTAAAATCTTTGTAATAATGATTTATCAGGAAATAAAATAGATGCTTTCTTTACTTCCACCTCATTCCAGCTCATGTGTGGAATTTTAAGGGTCTTATCCATTTTAGACTTATCAAATTTTACTACATCCATGTCTATCCATCCCAAGCCTTTTTCTTTACCTTCCTCACTTTGATTTCCTAACAATTGAGCCCCCAAACAAATTCCTAATATAGGCGTTTTTTCGGCAAGCACTTTTTTATTTAAAATTTCTATTAAATTAGATTGCTGGAGCATTTGCATACCATAATCAAAATGACCAACTCCGGGCAGAATTAGTTTTTTTGCGTTAAGTATTTCTTCAGGGTTGGCACTTAAAATTGCAGCTACACCTATTCGCTTCAACATGTTTTGAATAGACTTTACATTCCCAACGTTATAATCAATAATGACTACCATATAAAGGTTAAAAGTACAAAAAAATTGATGTTAATTTTTTCCTTCAACAATTATTACAATTTCTCCTTTTAATGTATTAGCATTGTAATAATTAATCAATTCCTCTGCTGTCCCTCTAATTACTTCTTCATGGATTTTAGTTAGTTCTCTACATACAGCAATTTTTCGTTCATCTCCAAAATATTCTTTGAATTGCTGGAGCGTTTTAAGCAACCGATGAGGAGATTCATAAAAAACAATGGTTCTGTTTTCTTCTTGTAATAGCTTCAGCCTTGTTTGCCTACCTTTTTTATGGGGCAAAAATCCTTCAAAAACAAACTTATCGCAAGGAAACCCGGAACTGACTAAAGCAGGAACAAAAGCTGTAGCTCCGGGCAAGCATTCTACATCAATATTGTTTTCCACACAGGCTCTTACCAATAAAAAACCGGGATCGGAAATTCCAGGTGTGCCGGCATCTGAAACTAAAGCAATAGTACTACCTGAATTTAACTTGTCTATAATTTTATCTAAACTCTTATGCTCATTGTGCTGATGAAAAGCAGTTAATGGTTTACCGATGTTGTAGTGTTTTAAAAGTTTAGAAGAAGTCCTGGTATCTTCTGCCAAAATTAAATCGACAGTATTTAATACTTCTACAGCTCTGTAGGTAAAATCTTGCAAGTTTCCGATGGGCGTAGGTACTAAATACAATTTTGACATAGCTATTTTTTAATAAAAACGAGGAGTAACTTCTTTTTCATGAAAGTGGATGCCGTAATTTTCTAATTCATTTAATATAGGCTCATACACTTCTTTAGAAATAGGAATATGAACTCCTGGCGTGGTAATGATATTATTTAAAATCATTTTGGTAGCAATGGCAACAGGCAACCCAACTGTTTTTGCCATAGCAGTATAAGTTTGGTCATCTCCTTTTACTACCATAGAAGAGTGAATTTCTTTAAACTCCCCATTTTGTTTAAACAAAAATCGATGCCACATCACTATCATGTCTTTATCGTTTGGAGAAAGAGATAGTTTTTGTTCTAAAATATGTTGAAGAATTTGAGCTGGTGTGGCATCTTTTAAACCAATTTTTGTGTTTTCAAATATTCCTAGCCATAAAAATTTGTCAAACAAATCCACATCGTCCTGACGAATATTAAGGTAATGTTTGAATTTTAATTCTACAGAGTCGGTTTCGTTGTAAGCTAAAAATGAGTTGATAAATTCTCTATTAGTCATATCTTCAGAGCCTTCCATCACATAAGAATCGTCTGTTGCACCTAGTTGCACAAATATATCCCATGCTCTGCAGAAACCTGGCTTTCTGAGTGTACCCCTGTACATAGTAGGAATATCTTTTAATCCGTAAATTTCTCTGTATTGCAAAGAATCTCTATTGGCGTAACCTTCAAACTTACCATGTCCTTCAATATCAATAACTTCAGTTCTTCTAAATAATTTGTGGTAGGGAATATATTTGTATTTATGATTTTGAATAAACTTAACCGTTCCTTGCCCTGCCAAAACTACATTTCTTGGGTTCCAAGTAAATTTATAGTTCCAAGGGTTGTTATCACTTTCGGGTGCTATTAATCCGCCTGTAAAAGTCTCAAAAGCTTCCAATTCTCCACCATTCCCTCTAATTTCATCTATCAAACGCATGGCAGAAAGATGGTCAATACCGGGATCAACTCCAATCTCATTCATCAAAATTACCCCCGCATCAATTGCTTCTTGTTTTAAGGCTTTCATTTCCTTAGATACATAAGAAGCAGTTACCATATGTTTTTTTAGACGAATACAATCTTTTGCAACAGCAATATGCATATGAGCAGGCAACATAGAGATAATAATATCATGCTCGTCAATTAAACGGTTTCTTTCTTCATCGTTGTTAACATCGAAAGCTATCGCTCGAGCTTTATCATTATTGTTTGCTGACTTCACTGCCAAATCTTTAGATCTGTCGGCAATAGTAACAAACCAATTTTCAGGTTCGGCATTAAATAACAAATATTGAACAAGTGATGAAGTTGACCTTCCGGCTCCAATGATAAGAATTTTACGCATGATAATTTTTATAACAATAAACCTCGAAATTCGCTAAAAATTTAAAACTTATCTCCATAAAAATGGGGAATTTTACTAACAATAACTTAATAGCTCAATCCATGAAAAAATCAATACTTGTAAAAGGCTCCACATTAGGAGGTTTAGCCGTAATTTTTGGTGCTTTTGGCGCGCACGCTTTAAAAAATATTTTAACACCCGAACAGCTTATTTCCTTTGAGACAGGAGTAAAATATCAAATGTATCATGGTGTTGTCTTGTTGTTTATTTTTTTGATGTATCAAAAATTTCAACATAAATATTTATTGGTAACAAGCAAGCTAATGTTTGTAGGTACAGTAGCTTTTTCAGGATCAATTTATTTGTTAACACTTAAAAATTGGCTGGGAATAGAAGCATTAAAATACATTGCTCCAATCACTCCTGTTGGTGGTGGATTGATTATTGTCGGCTGGTTATTTTTATTACTATCCGCCTTTCAATTAAAAAAATAAAAAAATTATTAGCTAGTGTGATCTAATACAATTACCCAATTTCCATCTACTTTTTTCCAATACAGAGTAAAGTAACCACCAATGTTGCCACTATCTCGAGTAATGTTCCATTTACCCAACATAAAAGCTGTTTGATTTTCTACTTCCAATTTTTCTATTGCAAAAGAAAGTTTCCCCATAGTAGATTTATCAGGGTAAGATTTTTTGTAGTTCTCTAAAGTAGTTTGCCAACCGTATTTAATGCCATTTTTTCCAACAAACATTAGCGAATCTGACTGCCAATAGCCTTGCATAAAAGCATCAATATCTCCATTGTTCCAATCTTGCTCTTGTTGGCTCATCACTTCTAAAATAGCTTCCTTTTCTTGCGATTGTTGTGTACAAGCCATAGTCAAAATTATTATTGTAATGAGAAGTGTATTTTTCATCGTTATTAAACAAAATCTTTCATTGACATTTCGGTACATTTTGCCTTTATAAAAGCTATACTTTTTTGGATAACCGGTTGCATTTCTATATCTTGCTCAACAAATGGTACTTCTTTTCTGTATGAATTTATTAAGTTCTCAATGTAAACAGATGATTTTAATGGTTTTCTAAATTCCAACGCTTGAACAGCATTAAGCATTTCTATACCAACAATTTTTTCTAAATTATCCATCATTCGGGCAACTTTTGTAGCTGCATTTGCTCCCATACTAACATGATCTTCTTGTCCGTTGGAAGAATCTATTGTATCTACAGAGCAAGGTGAAGCCAGTTGTTTGTTTTGACTTACCACAGAAGCTGCTGCATACTGCGGAATCATAA
>DATGOR010000035.1:0-11171 GCA_035305805.1 Vicingaceae bacterium
ATTGATAATTAACGTTTTTAATTTTAATTACAGGTTTTAGTCTAAACGAAGTGTCTCCTTCTACAACTACAGATTTTTCGGCATCAAAATCAATTAATATTTCAGCTGTTTTATTGGTTAATATATTAAAAGGTGTTACAATTTTTAATCCTGTTTCATCCTGACTAGAAAGTTTTAAAGGATAAATAGTAGAATCGGTGGTTGTAACAGAGTTTTGAAGCCCCAAAATTAGTCGCATTTGGGTTATTTTCCCAACAGGTAAATTTTGTGGGTTGGCAATTACTACCGACACATCGTTTTGTAAATCTAATAAATTATAGATTCCGGCATTGGTGTTAAGTGTCATCCAACCATTGTTGTTGGCATAATGTACTTGCACCTCTTTTAAATCAATGTTTACTTCAGTAAAATCGGCAGGTGCATCCGTCATTCTTACTTTTAATTTACCATTGTTTAGTTCATCTTTTGTACAACCAACAATAAACATAGTAATGGCTATTGCTGTTAGCACAAACATTTTTATCATCGTTTTCATAAGTATAAATTTTTAGTTGATATTTTTTTATTGAAAATTTGTGTTCTCGATACTAATTTCATTCATTCTAATCATGAAATTAACTTAAACTGACAAATATTTTTTCCCACACCCAAGGGTTTAGAAAGTTACTTTAATACCCAATCCGGGATCTAATGAAGTCCAAACACGTCCGTTGGTAATCACTTCAACATAAGGTTTTACATCCAAGCTCAAGGCAAATGGTATAGTAGGTATTTTATACTCCAAACCGATAATTCCATCAACACCTAATCCAATGTTCCCATCGTTGTATCGGTAATATCTGTCGTTTCTATAATACAAAATTCTTCTACCGGATTCAAAAGCTACGTGTCCACCGGCACCGTAATACCAATTTAAACCATCTACATCAAAAGCAGGAACGTGTTTTTCATACAGCAATGTAGCGCTTAGTCCGTGGCTCCAAACACCAACAATTCCTTCTAATGCGGTGCTGCTACCAATAAATTGCTTGATGGTTAAACCGGAAGTTTCTCCGGCACGTAAACCAATGGCTGTTTTATAATTCGTTGAATTTATAGCTAAATCCGGCACTTTTGCATTGTCTTGTGCGGTTAATGTTGCAGTAAATAAAACTGCTAATACTGTTGCGGTAAGTTTTTTAATCGTTTTCATAAGTTTAATTTTTTTGGTTTCCACACCACTTAAAACCAAGCACATGCCAATTAAAACCAAGTTAGTTAATAAACACATAAACAGTAGGTTATGGGTTTTGAAAAACTTGATAGTGTTTCAGTAATGAAAAATTATTTTCAAAATGAAAAAGACATAACGAATGAGGATGAGATGATAATTAGAAGTACTTTTGTTTTCTATCTTCAAAGGAATTAAATGAGCCAACACCAACAAGTAGCAAGTATTATTGCTGATAATTTAATAGAAAAAGGGTATGCTGTGGTAGATGAATTATTAGCTACAGATGCCTTGCAGCAAATTATTCATCGGTTTGATGAGTTGCAAGAGGAGGAAGAATTTCATAAAGCGGGAATTGGAAAACAAAATCATTTTACGGTAGATAAAACCATTAGAGGAGATTACATTCGTTGGGTGGATGCAAAGGACAATCAGGCTCCTACATTTAAGCTGTATGAGTTTATCAATGAGTTAGTGGTGCAATTAAACAGAACGTGCTTTTTGGGGATAAAAGATTACGAAACGCATTATGCTTTTTACCCTCAGGGCAGAGGTTATCAGATGCATAGAGATCGGTTTAAAAATAATCCGCATAGAATTGTTTCATTTGTATTTTACCTGAATGAAAATTGGCAAGAAGGAAATGGTGGCGAATTGGTGTTGTATAACGAAGATAAAACTATTATTGAATCCATAGCTCCTAAAGCTAATCGTTTGGCGGTTTTTTTAAGCGAAACATTGCACGAAGTAAAAAATTGCCACACCGAAAGAAGAAGCATTACCGGTTGGTTGCTAGATATAGAAAAACAGTTGACTTTTTTAGGGTAGTATTTCATCCAAAAAAAAAGGAGCAGTTGCTTTAATTTAGTAAAACGTTACCAGTCAATTTATAATTTCAAGAATTAATACTACGTATCTTTTTTTAGAAAAAGATTAATTCTATATTTGTTGACAACAAATACAAATAGTTACTTTTCAATATTACTTATAATCATGAAACTAGAGAAAATATTAGATAACCTAAACTCTTTTGAGAAGAATTCTTTTTTAAAAATTATTGATAATATTTTAACAGACAACCCAAAAAATATTAAAGCAGTTGATGCCATTTTAAACGATACAAGTAGAGATTTGAAAAATATTGATAACATCAATATTTCTAAAGTTTTCTCATTGTTAAAAGATGAATTTTCTGAATTTGTAAAAGGTGAATTTGTAAAAACCACTTCACAGCTAGATATATTAATTGATATTATTTCTAGAGATGGAAATTCAATTATGAAAATTGATTGGTTTGCAAGATTATATGAAAAAGAACTTTCAAATATTAATAAAAAAGTAAAGCAATTTAAAAACGATTTAGAAAATGAAAAGTCTGAATTATCAGAACAAAGAAAACGTGATTATAAGATTTATACAGAGTGCTTAAAAAAAGCATATACAAATGATGATCAGAATAATCAAGAAAGAAAAATAACAACTGATGAACAAGGTATTTTGTTAACATTAGCAAAACAACTTTCGCTTTCTCAGGAAGAACTAAAATTAATTAATTACACCATAGTACCACTTCAAAAACAAGATGTTGACTACATTATAAATGAATTAAAATCTATTGGAGTTATTTTTTATTCCAAAAAGAATAATACTGTTTATGTGGCAGATGAAATGGTTAGATTAGTTAGGAAGTTAAGAGGAAAAGAAGTTGCGGATAAATTTTTCAGACGTGTATTAAGATTATTAAGAGAGCCTCAAATTAATTTAATATGTAGAAATCATAATCTTGACTGGAAAATGGATTTGAATGATAAGATTAGCCAAATAATAAATTCAGGCATACCATTTTCAAGTGTTTTAAGTGAAGATATTTATAAACCTAACACTACTTTAACAGAGAAAAAGAAAACAATTAATAATTTATGCGACAAAGGGTTAAAAATTACACCAGCGTTAAAAGGTGTTGTGATTGAAGAGAAAATAGATAATTTAATTGCTTATTTTGAAGATATAGAAAAAGACGAAAAAATAGGTATTTCTATTGACGGTTATGAAAAACTACTCATTGATTTAGACAGTGCTTTGCCAAAATTAAATAAAGTATTGAGAGATGAATTTGAACTTCAAGAAGAAAATGTGTTAAAAAGCTCTTATTTAATTGATTATAATATTAAACCAAGAGATGTGTTAGAATTAGTTACAGAAAAAGATTTAGAGGCTTTTTGTAAACTAAAGGAGATTAAAACTCGAGGTGATATTATTTTGAATGTTTTAGAAGCCTACAAAGATTCAGAGAATTTATATCTTGAAAATTATGAAAATATTGGATTTAGAAATCTTTCTAAATTAAAAGAAAATGGAATTATTATTAAGGAAGCAGATTTAGGTGTTAAGTTTGAAGAGTTGACTAAAAAATTATTTGAAGGGCTAGGGTTTAATGTAGATGAAAGTTTAAGAAAATCACTCAATACAAGTAAAGATAAAATTGATATTGTGCTAAATATAGGTAATAACGATTTAATACTTGTTGAGTGCAAAACAGTAAAAGAAAGTGGTTATAATAAGTTTAGTTCAGTTTCAAGACAATTAAAATCCTATTCTAATTTAGGAAATGCAAAAGGTTATAGAGTTATAAAATCACTCTTAGTTGCACCTGATTTTTCAGATGAATTTATTAAAGATTGTGGTTTGGAGTATGAGCTAAATTTATCTTTAATAACCGCATCATCCTTAGTTAAAATTTTAAATGGGTTTAAAGAATCTAAACTTAAAGTTTTCCCTCACAACCTACTAATGAGAGATGTATTAATTCAAGAAGATAGAGTGTTAAAAGCGATAGGAAAATAAAACAATTCACTTAAAGAAAAATCCCCTCATTTCGAGGGGATTTTGGTTTAAAAAAAAGCAGTGAAAACAATTAAGAAGATTTGTCCGCTAAGTTAAGGTTACTGCTTTCTTTGGTTTCAATTACCAAAAACTTACTTTTTTCCCAAAACAAATCCGGTTGTATAATTTTAATGTAATTGATTTGTCCATCTTCTTTTACCAATTCATAACTATCGGCAGGGTGTTTTGAAATGATGGCTGCTTTTTTACTGTGTACCGGAATGGTTTTAATGGTACGCTTATCTACTTGAATAAAGTCGTTGGTACTAAAATCTTCTTGTACTGTTTTTGCAGCTCCAATTCCAATAATTCCACCTTCTTTACCAACAATATTGGCTTGTTTTAGTTCATCAAAAGATCCGGTAATGTAAAATGCCATGTTGATGGTATCGTCTTTTTGAGCAATAATTTTGTCGGTTTCTTCCAACATAAATTTTTGGTGTTCATTTTCTAAGGTCAAAAATTGATTTTCGATGGTTAAATCATTCAGCTTTTTAGCAAGAATTTCGTTTGCCTCGTTTAATTCAGCCATTTGGGTTTGGTATTGTTTAATTTTTTTGTTCAACCCGGCTACTTTTTTATTAACTCCCGCCAATTTTTTATCTTTCTCTACTACTTGTTGGTTCAACTCATCAATTATTCTATTGTTTTCGGCAATTAAACTTTCAATAAAGTTAATTTTTCGTTGAATACGAGCTTGCTGATCGGCAGGGTTTTCAATCTCACTTTCGTTAAAGTTCAACTGAAGTTCGTTTTCTGCTTCGGCAATTTTGGTTAAGTTACTTTCAATTTTATCGAAAGACTGCTGTACGTGCTCTTCCATTGCTAACTTTTCTGCTTCAAAAAATTCTTGCAACTGAACATTTTCATCGTATTGCTGGTAGGCAAAAAAAGTGGCTCCTAATGCTGCTACGATAAAAAAGGTGAGCAATACATTTCTTAAGGTTTTGTTGTTACTTTTTTCTTTTGTTTTCATGATTTCTAATTTTTGGTTTGACATAATTTAATTTTTAATGGATGATTATTTTTATTTTTTTTGTTAGTGAGCTACCATAAACTCTTTTGATAACAGTTTTTGAATGACTGCACCCAATCTGTTTTTGGTATTTACTGTTTTATCGATGTAATCGTAAATTCCTTGTTTCATTAGTTCGCTGGTAATGTGTGCGTTTTGTTGCGAACTCATCATAATTATTTCACAATTATCACAATGTTTTTTGGCAGCTTTTATCACATCAGCACCTGTAAGTATATCGGGTTCATCGTTGTTTTCTAAATAATAATCTAATACCATAATGTCGGTGTCGTCTTCCAGTTCTTCTATGCAGTCGTGTGCATTTAGGTAAGATTTTATTTCAAAATCAAACTCAGGATAAACCGATGAGTTGCAAAGGGTGTTTAAATAATGTGTAAGTGCTTTGTTGAAATACAAGTTGTCTTCCACAACTACTATTTTTAATTTCTTTTTGTTCTTCATGGCTTATGGTTTTAATCGTTCGCTGAGGGTTGTTCCAATTAAATGCCAGAAGGAGAATAAAAAAATAAGCTACTGTATTTCAGTAGCTTATTAATTTTCTGGAAGTTTTAAAGTTTCCAGAATGGAGAAATTATTTTCAATATGAAAATCTTATGGTGTTACGCCAAGGTATTTGTCAAGGCAGTCTAATACAGAGGTATAAATATCATCCACATCTTTGTGGATAACACAACAAACGCCATTGGCTTTCATTTTTTCAATGATGTTGATATCGGTAAGTCCTGTTAAAAGTATGACGGGAATATCAGGGTTTACCTTTGTAATTTCATAAAGTACTTGTTCGCCATTCATGGTATTGGAATGATGTTGAATTTTTCTGCCGTTTTCGTAAAGGTAATAATCCAAAAAGATTAAATCGGGCATTTCATAGTTAAGTTGATTAACCATTGCTTCACCATTACAAAAACTTTTGCTAATAGTTCCGGGAACGGTGCTAATGACTTTAGCTAAAATATCGGCTATTATTTGGCTGTCTTCTACAATGTAGATGAGTTTATCTTGTGTTTTCATAACGTGGGGTTTTTAAAGGTTAAACAGTATTTTTATCTTCTTTAAGCAAACGATAAACCGTGGTTTGTCCGATGCCTAATTTGTCGGCAACCAGCTTGGTATTGTTGTTACATTTTTGCATGTAATGTTTTACAATTTGTATTTCGTATTCTCTCATAGTCATTTCTTGTATAAGCACATCAGGCAGTGCGTTGTTGTTAGAGCTTAATGAAATGTCTTCTGCATCAATTTCGTTAGAAGAAGATAGTACTACAGCCAGTTCAATAACTGATTTTAACTCTCGGATATTCCCGGGCCAGTGATAGCTGAGTAGTTTTCTTCGTGCGGTGTCATTGATGCTTTTTGGTTCTAATTGATTCTCTTTGCAAAAATTATTAATGAAATGTTTTGCAAGTAAAAGCACATCATTCTCTCTTTCTCGCAATGGTGGCAAATGGATGGGTAATCCAAACAAGCGGTAATACAAGTCTTCTCTAAAGTTGCCATTTTTTACTTCTTCTTGTAAATTTCTGTTGGTGGCAACAATAATTCTACAATTTATTTTAATGTTTTCATTCCCACCAACACGGTTAAGTTCTTTTTCTTGAAGCACTCTCAGCAATTTTGCTTGAAAATTAATATCCATTTCACCAATTTCGTCAAGAAAGATGGTGCCACTTCCGGCTTCTTCAAATTTTCCTTTTCTGCGCGTATCTGCTCCCGTAAAAGCTCCTCTTTCGTGTCCGAACAATTCACTTTCTACCAATTCGGCAGGTAAAGCAGCCATGTTTACCGCCACAAAAGGCTTGTCTTTTCTAGGGGAATTATAATGAATGGCTTTGGCTACTACTTCCTTACCTGTTCCTGTTTCGCCACTTATAGTAACACTAATATTGGTTTGGGTAGCTTTGGCAATTAAATCAAAAATCTTTTTTAAAGCCTTGCTGTTTCCAATAATCGATTTTTCAAAAGCATATTTGCCTTGTACTTCTTTTTGCAAACTCACTAGCTGCTTTTTTAGTTTTGCGTTGCTTTTAATGTGGTTGACGGTATTAATGAGTCGGTCTTTGATGTCTTTAGATTTTACAATATAATCGTAAGCACCGGCTTTTAATAAATCTACTGCGGTTTCAATTTCTTCTTGCTCAGAAATTACAATCACTTCAATATTAGGATCAGTTTCTTTAATCTTTTTCAACAGACTTTCTCCGTTTATATCGGGTAAGCGGTAATCTAACGTAACCACACTGGGCTGTTGGTGCAAAGCATTTAGTAGTTCTTTCCCCGTAAGGAATGAAGTAACCGAAAAATCGGGATTGAGTGATAAATTATGCACTAGCAACTTGTTGTACCATTCATTGTCTTCCACAACAAATATTTTAAAAGCATTGTTTTCCATGAGTTTTTATTTCGTTAGTTCGTTTTTTAATTCTTTTTTTATTTCTTCAAAAGCTTCTTTCGCGTTGTTTATTAATGGTTTTAAGTCTTCTTTTTTATCGTTTCTACCAATGTCTTCCATTCTTTTTAAGAGATTATAAAGTTTTTCGGCCCCCAAGTGTTTGCAGGGTGAAGCAATTTTATGAGCCATTTCTCCCACCATAAAATAATCGTTTTCTTGTTCATAAAGGGTCATTTCTTTCAGTCCGTTTTCAGTGGTTTGTAAAAAGGTTTGAACCATGTCGTTTACAAAATTTGCATCGCCATTGCTAAGTTCTTTTAATGAACTTAGGTCGATAGTCGAAGTAGTTTTTGCTTCAGTGGAATTTGTTTTTTGTGCTGCATGTGGTGCATCTTTCTTCAAAGAAACTATTTTATTAATTTCTTCCAACAACTCTTTTTCTTTGAAGGGTTTTGCCAAGCAACCATTCATGCCGGCTTGTTGGTATTCTTTTTTATTATCTTCAGTTACAGCAGCTGTAAGTGCAATAATTGGTACGTTGTTTTTTTGTTCATTCGGTAGCTTTCTAATTTTTTTGGTGGCTTCAATACCATTCATTTCAGGCATCCGGGCATCCATTAAAATAAGGTCGTAATCGTTTCTTTTGAGTTCTTTAATGGCTTCTTTACCATTGATGGATTCCGTGTATAATACTTTGTGCTGTTTTAAAATGGTGGTTAATAGTTTGCGGTTAAATTCCTCATCATCAACAATTAATACTTTTAAACCTTCCGGTAAAGAGAGTTTGTTTTCACATTCTTTCTCAATTTTTTCATACAGGTCAATGTCTTCAGGTGTTCCAACAGGGTAGGTAATTTCAATGGAAACAGTGGTTCCTTTATTAGGAGTGCTTGAGATGTCAATTTTTCCTTCATGTAGTTTTACCAACATACTTACAATAGACAGTCCTAATCCCGTTCCGCCAAAGTTTCTGGCAGTACTTACTTCTGCTTGTTCAAACTCTTTAAATACTTTATTCAATTGATTTTTAGTCATACCTATTCCGCTATCAGTAATTTCAAGTCGGATGTTAGTAAAAAAGTTACTTTTCATTATTGGGGTAAGTGAAACGCTGATAGTCCCATTTTCAGTAAACTTTATGGAATTACTGATAAGGTTTAAAATAATTTGACGCAAACGGAATGGATCTCCAAGCAGTACCAAATCATCATCGGTTTTTAAATCACAGTTGATGCGAATGTTTTTTTCTTTTGCCAACGGCTGTAAAAAGGTAATGACATCTTTAACAAAATCGTTGGGTTTAAAACCTATGGTTTCCAACTGAACTTTTCCTGCCTGAAGCTTCGTAAAATCCAATACATCGTTAATTAAATAAAGCAAATGGTCAATAGATTTTCTAACCATGCTCAATTGTTCTTTTTGTTCAGTGGTAAGTGGTCCTTTGTCAATTTGTTCGGTAAATCCGGCAATGGCATTCATGGGGGTTCTTATTTCGTGGCTCATATTTGCCAAAAATTTTTCTTTGGTTTGAGCCAATTCTTCGGCTTTGTTTTTAGCTTTTTTTAATATTCTACGATAACGAGCGTTGTTTTGCACATAGTTGATAATGATGTAAGCCATAATTACCAACAACAACCCTGTAAGTACACAAAAAATGGCTATTTGTGTATTGGTTTCTTGCATGGCTTCTTCTGCTTTTTCTGTTTGTACAGCAATGGAAAGCATTTCTTTTGCCTCAATGGAGTTGATGAGGTTTTTTATCAGTAAACTCACTTCTTTGTCTTGTTCCAACAAAGCCATTTCTTGTTGCTTAAGAGAGGCTTCAATACTTTTTTCTTCTTTTTTAATGGTAGAAATTTCTTTTTCAATTTCTTCCACCGTAATTGGTTGCTCTTTTATTTCGGGGGTTGCTTTGTCTTTTTTGCCAAACAACTTGGTAATAAAATTGGGTTTGGCTTTAGTGGTGTTGTTGGTGTCGTTAGCAACATTGGTTTTTTTGTTGATGTTTATCAGTACCTTGTCCAATACTTTTTGAACCCTGAATTTATCTTGAATAACCAATAATTCGTTTAGTATTCTAAACTTATTGGCAACCATATTTTCCAACGAATCTACTTCGTATAAATCTTGGGTTTCTTGTTCACTGAATTTACGAAATTTACTTAGTTTTAAGTCAGTTCTCTCAGCAGCTTGGTAAAATTGATTGAGATAAACTGTATCTTTCACCAAACTATAAGATTTTACGCTATTTTCTGCCTCTGTTACATCATTCATAATAGACTTAGCTGTTATCAGCCTCATGTCTATTCTGGCTTCTTTGCTTATGCCGGTAACAATTTGCGAAAATCTTTTATACGCATACACTCCCGTAATGCTGACTAATACCATAATCACCAACATTATACCGAGTATTTTGTATTGAAAAGCTGTTCGTTTGTTCATGTATTTTATGATTGATGTAACATTCTTTCTATGTAGCCGCTGCAAAAGAAAACCAACATATCACGCGTAATGTTTCCTTTAAGCAAGTGCTCCCCAAAGTAGCTAGGATGATATTTTTTAAAAGCAGTTATTATTTCCTTGATAGTTGCGTTCATGTAATCAGCAAATAAAAGTACAAAAATGCTGTTTAAGTTGTTTTGAAACAAGTTTGCTAACACACTTTCCTCGGATTTTAATAACAAGTCTGCTTCAAAAAATATCAAATCATACTGCCCTACTAAGGGTGTTGTTTCTTTTTCATTTGCTGATACAACATTCATTTCAAAATGATGTTCAATATGTTTTTTAGTTATTTGCTCTAAAATTTCTGTTAGTTGATACAAAAATTTAAAATCACTATCCACCACTAAAATACGATATTTTTTTGACAAAGACATACTACGATTTTTAGGTTATGAAAAATTAACACTCACATATTCTTCCACAAAGTGTCCCACTTTTTTAAGGGCTTCTTTGTCTTTAGGGATAAAAGCATCAGCTCCGCAGCAAATGGTTTTTTCGGAAGCAAGAAAATGGTTCGCTTTAGAGATAATCACTATTTTACAAGAATCATTTTTTTGCTTTATCTCATCAATAATGTCAAGGGCTGTGGTGCTGTTGCCTAAGTAAAAATCTAAAAACACAATTTGGGTGTTTGGACTAAAGTTTCTTAAAAAATCATCGTAATGAGCATACGATTCAATTTTAAAATGCAATTTTTTATATACAGCAATTTTGTCCGCCAAATAATGCAACTGTCGGTACAGCATTTTGTTGTAAAAAGGATTGTCTTCCACAACAATCATCTTCAGTTTTTTTAGGTTACTCATGTGTTTATGTTATTAAATAATCATGAGGTCTCAAATCGAATACCACCTAAAAATACTTAGTACTAAAAAAGGCTGTATGTTGCATAAAATAAGAAGATTAAATTTTTTAAGGCAACTAAATGAAAGGGGAGTAAATTTTCATTTTGAAAAAAACCATGTCAGAATGAAAAGCATGTAATTACATGACTTCGCATAAAATATTACGCTCCAAAAGCATCTTTGATATGATTGATAATGGTGTTGTTGTCGTTCATCACAATAGCAATAACATCAAAACGAGCGTTGAGGTCAATTTCGTTCTGTTCTAAATAATAGTTCGCTCCTTCAATAAGGTGTTGTTGT
>DATGOR010000036.1:0-11961 GCA_035305805.1 Vicingaceae bacterium
GGCATATAAGCACTATGAATTACATCTATGGATCTAAAAACAAATTGAACCGGCACACCAACCGGTAAGTGAATCTCGCCTCTAACAACCTTATCGTCTTCAGCGTTCTTGTCAGTCGCATCAATTCCCATTGCATTAATACCTTCTATATACTCTACTCCTGCACGCCCTAACTTACCATCTTTTCCTGCATACCTTGCATTCCAAGAGAATTGTTGTGCTTGCACTTCAATTAACACATGCTCTTCTTCCGGATTTACCGGCTTCATAATATCATTCCAACTACTTAATCCAAAAAGTATCAAAACAGTTAAAGCCAATGATGGCACAATTGTCCATATTAGCTCTAGTTTATTTGAATGTGAAAAAAACGCTGCTTTTCTATTAGGATTGTAGGCGTATTTAAATGCAAACCAAAACAACAAAATGTGTGTAATAATAAATACGGGTATTATAAAAGCAAAAGTAACATTCATTAGCGTATCAATTACCTCTCCATGCTCTGATGCTGATACCGGCAACAACAGCGGCCCCCATTTCCATACTTGCCAAGCAAAGAATGCAAAATAACCTACTAAAAAAACAAGCATCATTATTGCTTGAAACTTATTCTGCTTTTCGGTTACCTCATAAACTACCTTTCCATTATTTATTGCCCATAATTCTGCAATTTTTAAAATTTGAACTGCAGATACAATAATTAATAATACTGCTATAATTGCTACTAAAGCCACCATATTTTCTTAATTAAGTTGAAATGAATATTCTAAATTTCTTCCTATGAGGAATATCATACTTAAAGATGATTGTACTCATAAAAAACATCGCCAAAAATACAACACTTATTTATTATTCAAAACAAAAATCAAAAAATAATTACACTTTATGCTTATTTATACTTTTTTTAGATTGATTCTATTTAACTTAGCGGCACACTTTCTACCATAAGAAATTGTTGTTAAAAAAATTGTGTGATTATACAATAAAACAATATATTTGCAAACTGGTTTAATTTAACTTGTTGATAAATAACAGATAACACATGCGACAAATATTACTCATTATTGCTGTATTACTCTTTTTACCTTCTGTTGTAGAGGCACAAACTTGGAAGAGACAAAGAACGGAATATGTTTTTGCAATTGGTGCTACAAACTTTTTAGGGGATTTAGGTGGAGCCGACCAAGTTGGAACTAATGGGTTAAGAGATTTTGAACCATCAGCTACTCGTTTTGGTTTAGGGCTAGGATATAGATACCAACTTGGAAGAGACTGGTTTGTTAAAGGTAGCGGCTATTACCTTATGTTTTCAGGAGATGATGCTTTGACTAAAGAACCTGCAAGAGCATCAAGAAAGCTAAACTTTCGTTCTCACGTAGTTGAACTTTCAGCTCAATTGGAATACATGCTTATCAAACAAAAATCGGGACATCTTTACAAGCTTAGAGGTGTTAGAGGTAAAAGTTGGTTCCGATTTGAAGTCTATTTGTTTGGAGGAATAGGAGGAATATGGTTCGATCCGCAAGGAAAAGATGAGAGAGGAACTTGGCACAGACTTAAACCATTGCATACAGAAGGACAAGGCTTGCCCGGTGGTCCAAACCAATACAGCGGATTCTCATTAGTAATTCCTTACGGAATTGGTATTAAAAGAAATTTAGGAGGTTCTGCCAGAATGAGAAACTTTAGCCAATGGAGCATCAGCCTAGAGCTAAGTATGCGTAAAACCTTTACCGACTACATTGATGATGTAAGCACCTATTATTATGGTACTAACCAAATAAGAGATGCTTATGGAGATAAAGCGGCTTATTTTGCAGATCCTTCAGGCAGAATTACAGATCACACCTTGTATGGCGAGCCTCAACAAAGAGGAGACATCAATGATAATGATGCGTATATGATGGGAATGATTACCGTTAATTATAAAATTAGTAAAAGAAGAAGAAATCTTCCTAAATTCTAGAAAATCCTAATTTTTCTATCGAAACAAAATAACTTTATTTTTACTTCGTTAGTTGCTTTGCTATGAAATTTCTGATAAAGGCATTTTGCTTGTGTTTTTTTCTTGTATCACAAATTAACCTTCATGCCCAACATACTGAATTGGGTTTCGGGGGAGGTATTGCTTTTTATACCGGTGAACTAAACCCATCTCCTAACCCAATGAACAAACTCAAACCCACAGTAAGTTTGTTTCTCAGAAAAAATTTGAACTATAGATATTCTCTTCGCTTTGGTGGGTATTATGCAAAATTAGCTGCTACGGATAGTAAAAACACAAGAGAAAATCTATTGTTTTTTGAAACCAGAAATTACGCTTTTTCAAGCACTTTAATGGATGTTTATGGAATATTAGAATTTAATTTTATTCCTTACCAAATAAATAATCCTGCCACTTCAAAATTTACACCTTATATATTCATAGGTATGGCGGGTTTTTATACCAACCCGGAGGTGGAACATCAATTATTTGATGGAAGTCAACAAACGTCATTAACTTCTTTTGCTATTCCTTTTGGATTTGGTATAAAAACCAATTTTATCCAAAACATGGGGCTAAATTTGGAATGGACATATCGAAAAACATATTCCGATCTTGTTGACGGACTTAACGACAAACACTTTAACCTTTATCAATTAAGCAATTCTAGAAATAATGATTGGTATTCTTTCATCACTATATCACTAAGTTATAAATTTTTAAGAAAAACAGACAAATGTTCCTTTCCTATTAATTAGTGATTGTTATATTTGCCCCTTGCTAATTTTAGCACACCCATGAACAACATAAATTTAGATACCAACAATATTCCTAAACACATTGCTATTATTATGGACGGCAATGGTAGATGGGCAAAACAGCATAGACAACCAAGAGTTTTCGGACATAAAAAAGGTGTTACTTCTGTAAAAAGTGTTGTGGAAGGTGCTGCCGAAATTGGTGTAAAACATCTTACACTATATGCTTTTTCTACTGAAAACTGGAAAAGACCAAAATTAGAAGTTACTGCATTAATGCAATTACTGGTAAATACCATTACCAACGAATTGAACGAGTTGCACAATAATAACATTAAATTATCAGCCATAGGTAATTTAAACTCACTACCCAACGAATGTCATCAAGAACTTTTAAAAGCAGTAGAAAAAACAAAAAATAATTCCGGTTTAAACTTAATATTAGCTCTTAGCTATAGTGCCAAATGGGAAATTGCTGAAGCTGTAAAAAAAATAGCTACTGACGTTAGTAATCATAAAATTTCTGTAGATGAAATCAATGAAGATTTGCTTTCGGATTACCTTACTACTGCTAATGTTCCAGACCCTGAATTATTAATTAGGACTAGCGGAGAATGTAGAATCAGTAATTTTTTACTTTGGCAAATAGCTTATTCCGAACTTTACTTTACCAATATTCTTTGGCCCGACTTTAGGAAAGAAAATCTTTTTCAAGCTATCCAAGACTACCAAAATAGAGAAAGAAGGTTTGGATTAATTAGTGAACAAATCAACCAATAAATGCTAAGAAATCAGATAAAACATAACATCAAGAACATAATAGTAGCCATTGGTTTAGTACTTCTTTTTTCTAATCAAACGTTTGCTCAGTTTTCTCTAAATACCGAATTGGAAAATATAAGCTATAGTTCACCTAAAACGTATGAAATTGGGGGAGTAACAGTAAGTGGTGCAGAATCCTTTAGCGGACAAGCTATTATTTCTTTAACAGGTTTGGTTGTAGGCAATGAAATTAAAATTCCCGGAGATGAAATTACCAAGGCTATAAGAAAATTATGGGATCAAAATCTCTTTAGCGAAATAGAAATAAAGGCTGTAAAAATTGAAGGAAGTAAAATTTTTCTAAACATTAATGTGCAAGAATTACCCCGATTATATAAATTCCGATTTAAAGGAATCAAAAAAGGAAAACAAAAATCGTTGCGAGAAGAAATTCAGTTAACAACCGGCATGGTGGTGAACGAAAACCTTTTGATGAATACAAAAAACACCATTAAAGATTATTTTGTTTCCAAGGGTTTTTTAAACACACAAGTAAAAATTACTCAGATAAAAGATACTGCTCGACTAAATAACGTTACACTTGAAATTGAAATAGACAGAAATAAAAGAACAAAAATTAAAGACATTACTTTTTCGGGAAACAACAGTATTAAGTCCGGAAAACTTCGTAGAAGCTTGAAAGATGTTAAAAGAAAACGTTTTTATAATGTTTTCACGCTGTCTAAATTTATTCCTGAAAAATACGAAGAAAGCAAACCGAATATCGTTCAAAAATACAATGAGAAAGGTTTTAGAGATGCTCAAATTATTAATGATTCCGTTTATAGAATTAACGACAAACTAGTTGGTATTCACATTGAGGTAGAAGAAGGGAATAAATATTACTTTAGAAACATCAAATGGGTAGGAAACACTATCCATTCTTCTAAAGAATTAGATAAAATACTTGATATACAAAAAGGAGAGGTTTACAATAAAAAAACCTTAGAATCTAAACTTTTTATGAATCAAACCGGAAGAGATGTAAGTTCACTTTACATGGATAATGGTTACTTATTCTTTCAGGTTAATCCGGTTGAAGTTAGAATTGAAAACGATTCTATTGATTTAGAATTAAGAATTTACGAAGGAAAGCAAGCTACAATTAACAAAGTTACTGTGGTAGGCAACGAAAAAACCAAAGACCATGTAATTAGAAGAGAAATTAGAACTTCGCCAGGACAATTATTTAGTAGAGCAGACATTATAAGAACCCAACGAGAGTTAGCCCAATTAGGATATTTTAATCCGGAAACCTTGGATGTAAAACCCAAACCTAACCAAGAGGACGGAACGGTAGATATAGAATATGTGGTAGAAGAGAAGCCTTCCGATCAAATTGAGCTCTCCGGTGGTTGGGGTGCCGGAAGAGTAATTGGAACGTTAGGTGTTTCTTTCAATAACTTTTCTGCTAAAAACTTTTTTAAAGGCAGTGCATGGAGACCATTACCTTCGGGAGATGGACAAAAACTGAGCTTAAGAGCACAATCTAGTGGTACAGGGTATCAGAGTTACAGTTTATCATTTATGGAGCCTTGGCTTGGAGGAAGAAAACCAAATTCATTAAGCGTTAGTTTAAATCACTCTAACTTCGGTTTTGGAAGTGGTGATTCGCGTTCCTTTATGAAAATGTATGGAATTTCAGTTGGTTTAGGAAGAAGACTAAAAGTACCTGATGATTATTTTACGCTTTATAATGAAGCTGCTTACCAATATTATGTTCTTCAGAACTATGGTTCAATTTTTATATTTTCTGATGGTTTTGCCAACAACATCAACTTCCGACATGTGCTTTCCAGAAACTCAGTTGATCAACCTATTTACCCTCGTTCAGGCTCCAATGTTTCTTTAACATTGAAACACACCATACCTTACTCCTATTTTGGATTTCTACCCAACGGAAATATTTTTGACGAAAACAGTGAACTAGATTATGCAACCATGTCTGTTCAAGAAAAGAATAAGTTTGTAGAGTATCACCAATGGACCTTTCAAACTTCTTGGTTTTCAAGGTTGGCAGGAGAAAAACGTTCCCTGGTACTCCACACCAAATTTGGCTTTGGTTATTTAGGAGCCTTTAATAAAAACTTAGGAACATCGCCATTTAACCGTTATTATTTAGGAGGAGACGGACTTACAGGATTTAACCTAGATGGAAGAGAAATTATTGCTTTAAGAGGTTATGGAAATGGAGCTTTATCGCCAAGCACCGGAGCTTCTACCGCAGTAAAATACACGGCAGAATTAAGATATCCTTTTTCACTTAACCCAAGTGCAACCATTTATGGCTTAGTTTTTGGTGAAGCTGGTAACTCGTGGGCAACCTTCAGAAAGTCTAACCCTTTTGAAGTATATAAATCAGCCGGAGTTGGAATTAGAATTTTTATGCCTATGTTTGGATTACTTGGATTAGATTGGGGATATAGATTTGATGATGTTCCCGGAAGACCAAATTCAGACAGAACAGAAATTCACTTTAGCATTGGAGGAAGCTTAAACGGATGGTAAAATTAATTTTATTAACTCTTTAAAAAAGTTGAATTATGAAAACAATTTGGAGAACATTAGCAATAGTACTTTTAATGAGCAGTACTTTTAGTCTTTCAGCTCAAAAAATAGGATACGTAGATACCGAATATATTTTAGAAAATATTCCAGAGTACAAAGAAGCACAAGCAGAACTTGACAAACTATCTATAGAATGGCAAAAACAATTAGAAAGAAGATATGCAGAAATTGATAAACTTTATAAAAACTATCAAGCAGAACAAATTTTGCTAACCGATGAAATGAAAACCAAAAGAGAAGAGGAAATTATTAAAAAGGAAAAAGAAGCTAAAGAATATCAAAAACAAAAATTTGGCGTAGATGGCGAACTTTTTAAAAAAAGACAAGAGTTGGTAAAACCCATTCAAGATAAAATTTACAACGCCATAAATGAAGTTGCTAGTATTAGCGGATACGATGTTATCTTTGATAAATCAAGCGGTTTAACCATGCTTTATGCCAACCCTAAGCTTAACAAAAGTGACGCTGTATTAAAAAAATTAGGATATGACCCCGGCAAATAAGGTTATTACAAAAATTTACAATAGATTTGCAGCCTTAAATTACATTATAAATTAATAATCAAATCAATAAACAAACTTTATGAAAACAATAAAAGCATTATTACTAGCAGTAATCGTTACCACATCTTTTTCTGCTTTTGCTCAAAAATCAGTTAAAATTGGGCACATCAACTCTAACGAATTGTTAGCCGCAATGCCCGAAAGAGATGGTGTACAAAAAGAAATTGAGGATTACGCTGCTCAACTTACAACCACCATGGATGCCATGAGAAAAGAATACGAAACTAAAGTAGCTGATTTTCAAAGCAAACAAGATGTAATGACCGATATTATTAGAGATAATAAAATCAAAGAAATTACTGACTTAGAAAAAAGAATTACTGAATTTCAAAAAACTGCTCAAGCAGACCTACAGAAAAAAGAAGAAAAATTACTTCAACCAATTATCGACAAAGCTAAACAAGCTATTGACGATGTTGCTAAAGAAAACAACTATACCTACATCTTAGACTCCAGCTTAGGTGTGGTATTATATTCTGTTGATTCAGATGATATTTTACCTTTAGTAAAAAAGAAGTTAGGGATACAATAAAAATTACCTATTAAATAAACAAAAAAAGAGGCTTTCAGCCTCTTTTTTTGTTTAAGCAACTTTCATTTAATTTTAAACCAACACCTGTCCATCCATCTCTATAGGTTGAGCAATTTCCATCAATTTTAAAATGGTTGGAGCAATATCCGCTAATTTTCCATCAGCAATAGCTTTGTAATCATTATCTATTAAAATACAAGGCACCAAATTAGTGGAATGAGCTGTATTGGGAGAGCCATCAGCATTGATAGCTACATCAGCATTACCATGATCTGCAATAATGATAAATGAATAGCCTTTTTCTATTCCTGTGTTTACAATTCGTTCCACGCAGCTATCTACTTTTTCAACTGCTTTTACAATGGCTTCATAAACGCCTGTGTGCCCCACCATATCAGGATTAGCAAAGTTTAAACAAATAAAATCTGTTGGAGTATTATTAATTTCATTCAGAATGGCTTGAGTAACTTCTTCGGCACTCATTTCAGGTTGTAAATCATAAGTAGCTACTTTGGGCGAGTTGATTAAAATTCTCTTTTCCCCTTCAAAAGGCAACTCTCTCCCTCCTGAAAAGAAGAAGGTTACATGGGGGTATTTTTCTGTTTCAGCAATACGAATTTGTGTTTTGTTGTGATGAGCTAATACTTCTCCCAAGGTGTTACTCAAATTATCTTTATCATAAATAACATGCACATTTTTAAACGTCTTATCGTAATTCGTCATAGTAACATAGTACAACGGAAGCGTGTTCATGTTCCATTCGTGCTTGTCTTCTTGCGTTAATGCAATGGTAATTTCTCTACAACGGTCGGTTCTAAAGTTAAAGCAAATTACCACATCATCCGGCTGAATAGTTCCTAAAGGACTTCCTGTTTCATCTACCACTATAGTAGGTTCAATAAATTCATCGGTAATGTTATTAATGTAACTTTCTTCTATGCTTTGCAATACATTTTGAGTAGATTTCCCTTCACCTTTTACCAACAAATTATAAGCTTTTTGGACGCGTTCCCAACGGTTATCTCTATCCATAGCATAATACCTGCCTATTACCGAAGCTAACTTTACATTGGTAGGTTGAATTTTTTCTTGCAATTGCTCTATAAAACCCCATCCACTTTTGGGGTCGCAATCTCTACCATCGGTAAACGCATGCACAAAGGCTCTATTTAATTGATGTTGATGAGCCATTTCACACAATCGGTACAAATGGTTTTGGTGCGAATGAATACCTCCATCGGAAACCAATCCCATAAAATGAACACTTACATTATTTTTTTTAGCGTATTCAAAAGCAGCTAATAAAGTAGGGTTTTTATCAATGGTTTTATCTTCAACAGCTTTATTAATTTTAGCAAAATCTTGATACACCACTCTTCCTGCTCCTATGTTAAGATGCCCTACTTCTGAGTTTCCCATTTGTCCATCAGGCAACCCTACAAAACCACCAAAAGTTTTTAGTTTAGCATGGGGATATTTTGCTAAGCAAGCATCAAAAAATGGGGTGTTGGCGTTATAAATGGCATCTGATTTAGTTTTGTCTCCCAAACCCCAACCGTCTAATATTAATAAAGCTACTTTTTTTGTGTTCATTGGATGTGAAAATAGTAAGTTCGACAAAGTTAAGCTCATTTTTTTAGACCTTTACTTTTTTAAGTAATTAACCACATAATATCAAAATCAATTTCACTAACTCTTCCCTAACTTATAACTTAACACAAATTTTTACAATCAATTTTCACTTATTATCACAAATTAAAAACATCTTTGATGTTATTTGTGTTGATATTTTTACTCCCCAATTAATTTGTGGAATAAGTGATAATTTGTGGCTTAATTATCCTTTGTGGAATGCTTTTTTAAGCTTTTTTACATTTTTGGCAGTTGAATATTCTGTATCTTTATGGTATAATTTTAAACTTTATAGCCATGAAAAAAACTTTGATATTAGGAGCAACTCCGAACCCCGAACGATATGCCTACAAAGCCACTGCTAAATTGGCTCAACACGGACATGAAGTAGTGCCGGTTGGTATTAAAAAAGGTGAAATTGAGGGTCATGAAATTTTAACTAACTCACCAACACCAACCGATATTGATACTGTTACCTTATATGTTGGTCCGGCTCGACAAAAAGAATATTACGATTATGTAGTGAATCAGATTCACCCGAAACGTATTATTTTTAATCCGGGTACGGAAAATCCTGAGCTTAAAAAATTAGCCGAAGAAAAAGGCATCGCTACCGAAGAAGCTTGTACCTTGGTATTGTTATCTATAGATAAGTATTAATAGCTTTTGGAAAGTTCTAAACTTTCCAAAAGTTACACAATTGAAATCCAGAAAATTTAGCTTTACTTTGCTATTCTATTTTCTATACAGATGAAAGCTTTTTTAACAATTGGGTTGTTGGTTTTATCCAATACCTTTATGACCTTGGCTTGGTACGGTCATTTAAAATTCAGTGAGTGGAAATGGTTCAACAAGTTGGGCTTTATTTCCATCGTTCTAATCAGTTGGGGCATTGCCTTATTTGAGTATTTCTTCCAAGTGCCTGCCAACCGAATTGGCTACAAAGAGCATGGTGGACCGTTTTCGTTGATAGAACTAAAAGTACTGCAAGAAGTAATTACCTTGGTGGTTTTTGTGGTGTTTTCCTTACTACTTTTTAAAAACGAAACATTTAGATGGAACCATGTAATTGGTTTTGTGTTTTTGGTATTAGCGGTTTATTTTATTTTTAAGAAGTAACTTTTTCCCTGACGAAACGCATTGAAGATCAGGGACCCACACTTAGATATTGGTTAATTAGCTAGACTCCTTATCTCCGCTTTGCTTCGTAAGGAGAAAGGTTATTGTCATTTTTCGCTCCAAACCGCTATTTCATTCTCAATTTCTTGTTGTTTTTCAGGAAAATTAGTCACCAACATAGCTTTTTGCTTATTGGCTTTGTCGCAATCTTCTTTGGTAATAGCACATTTTTTAAGCAAGGCTAAGGTTAAGCCTAAATTGGCTTTAAAATCATTGGGACGAGTTTTTGTTGCTAACTCAAATTGGTAAATAGCATTATGAAATTCATTCTTTTTTAATCTGCTATAACCATCATTAATATAAAAATGGAATTTTTTGTTGAGTTCTTGTTCTGCCTCAATATCAATAGTAACTACTTTTGGTGAAGGAGTAAAAAACAAATAATTTACCGACCAACCCAAAACAACAAAAACACTCACTAAAACCGTTACAATAATGATGTTGTTGCGTTTTCTTTCTGCTAAAAAACCTTTTCTGATTTGAGTTTTTATCCGCTCTAGCTCAAACGGGCTAATCTTTTTATCTACAAACTTTAACTTGTAATTAAGTTTTCTTTCTTCATACTTTTTGAGTTGCGTAAATGCAGATTCCTTCCTAAGCAACGAATTGTTGTACTTAATGGTTTGAATCATTTGTGCTACCGAACCTCCGAAACTCATTGTTTTATATTACATCTTCATCACTATAATCTACTATTTTACTTCTCATTTCTATTTTGTCAGTAAAATGTCTCGATAAGGCAATTCTCTTAGAAAACTGACTTTCTTTACTTCCTCTATGAAACAACTTTATGGCTTTACAATTCTTGTGTTCAAAAATGGTTTTTAACAATACTCTATCTGATAAACCAAGCGAATGACCAAATACAAAAACATCATACTCTTGTTCATACAACGCATTTATTAAATCAATATAGTGCGATTCATTTGGGTAGTAAAACGATTTTATATTTTTCAAATATTCGTTATTATCCTCATCTTCTAAATCTTGATAATGCTTATTCGAGTCATCTCCATAACCGAAAATTATATTTTCTGGATTGTTTAAACTACCATGTATAGGGAAATACTTCACATTAATATCAGGATTTCGTTGTTTAATTTGTTTAATTGAATGTCTTAAAAGTCTAGTGTAATTGAAATTTATAAAAAACAGATTGTCAAGCTTAGTGGTTTCTATATCATTTTCTTTTCCAAAATATTTCTTCAAATATTCTGTTTCAGGGTTTTTAACTGATTTGAACAACCCTCCTCTATAATCAAAGTAATTAGTTATAGGTTTATCTATAATTTTTAAATACTCAATAATTTTTGTTCTAAGAAATTTAAAATCGTTATTTAATTTTTCAATCTTGAATGATTTTCCAACTCCTTCATCATTACGTTTTTTAAAAGCTTCTAATAATTCATCAAAATAAGTTTTTTCTATATCTGTCCATTTACTTTCTCCAATTAAAGAACTTAAAAGCTTAGATTGTAATTCAATTTCGATATATACCTTATTTGGGTCTATATTATCATTACGAATATTTCTTTTATGCCTCCAAGTCCATTTTATATATTGACTTTCAATCATATTTTCTATGGTAATCTTTGACACGTAACCCATTGTGTTTTCACCACTTATAGTGTAACCATTTATAGCCCTAACTTTTATTAACTCATCAAATGAGAAATCATCATTTTCTAAAGATTTTTTAATATGCTTAATCAAATAATCTTTTAAAAAATGTTCATACTTTGTTTCTAGTTCATGAGCTAAGTCAAACCCATTACCAACTATCACCAACCTATTCACAATTTCCCTTTTTTAATACTTTCTACTACTTCCGGGTCGAGCAGGGTGCTGGTATCGCCTAAATTGGAGGTATCGCCTTCGGCAATTTTTCGTAAAATTCTACGCATAATTTTCCCGGAGCGGGTT
>DATGOR010000037.1:0-4616 GCA_035305805.1 Vicingaceae bacterium
GGTAGTGAGTTGCACGAGAACGTTTGCCAAATTTTGGCAGCTACTAAAATTAGTTTGGGAATGGTAAAAGATGAAGTTGCCGGAGAAACGAAAGAGTGGGTGCAACAATCCATACAATATGTGGACATGGCTAATAAAGAAATAAGAAGTATTTCCCACCGATTGGCTCCGGCTTTTTATGAAAACATCAACCTTGAACAGGCCTGTGAAACACTCATAAAAACCTTTAATCCAAAAGCCGAATTGGAGTTAACATACCATTTCGACAAACGAATTAAGGAAATTGAATTAAACAGAGAGTTGCAGCTCAACTTGTATCGCATATTACAAGAACAATTGAAAAACATTGTAAAGTACGCCAAAGCAAATAAAATATCTTTATCCTTTTTAATAGATGATGAAGAACACCTTAATATGGTGATAAAAGATAACGGAGTTGGATTTGATACCTCCAAACATGTAAAAGGCATCGGGTTAGCCAATATGAAACGAAGAGCCATGTTGTTTAAAGGCGATTTTTCACTTGTTTCTTCTCCCAATAATGGCTGCGAAATAACTATTAATATTCCACTAAAGGAAAACACAAAAGAAAAAGTAGAAGCATAGTGTAATTATTAATAAATAATACCTACATTTGCAGCCTTAAATTAAAAACATACATAATAAACATTTAAAACAATTTTAGCATGTATTTATCTACAGAAAAAAAACAGGAAATTTTTAAAGAGTACGGTGGAGACCCAAACAACACAGGTTCTACCGAAGGACAAATTGCTTTATTTACCTACAGAATTAACCATTTAACAGGTCATTTAAAGGAAAACAAAAAAGACTTTAGAACTCAAAAAGCATTATTAGATTTAGTAGGAAAAAGAAGAAAACTATTAGATTACTATAAAGCAAAAGATGTTGTAAAATACAGAGAGTTGATTAAAAAGCTTTCAATAAGAAGATAAACATTGAAAGCAAATCAGTTTACAAAGTATTAAAAAATTAAAAAAGGGGGTGGCAGTAGATGGTACCCCCTTTTTGTTAAAAAAAAGTAACCAAAAAGAAAGCACAAGGTGTGTTTTCATTAATTAAATAAACAAATAAATATGTCAAAAATTGGAATTAAAAAATCCTACACGTTAGGCGATGGAAGGTCCATCGAAATTGAAACAGGAAAATTAGCCAAACAGGCTCATGGTTCCGTAGTAGTAAAAATGGGTAATACCATGTTATTAGCCACTGTTGTTTCAGATAAAGAAGCAGGTGAAGACATGGATTTCTTGCCATTAACAGTTGATTACAGAGAGCAATTTGCCGCTGCCGGTAAAATTCCAGGAGGTTTCTTAAAAAGAGAAGCCCGTCCAAGTGATTCAGAAATTTTAGTATCTCGCTTAATAGATAGAGCACTTCGACCATTGTTTCCGGAAGATTATCACGCCAACACACAAGTACAAGTACAATTAATTTCATTCGATGAAAATGCACTTCCTGATGCTTTGGCAGGGTTAGCTGCTTCAGCATGTATTGCTGTGTCAGATATTCCTTTTAACGGACCTTGTTCCGAAGTTAGAGTTGCTCGTATTGCAGGTCAATGGGTAATTAACCCTTCAGCTGTTCAGCTAAAAGAAGCAGACATTGATTTAATTGTTGCTGCTACTTTAGATAACATCATGATGGTAGAAGGTGAAATGAAAGAAGTTTCTGAGCAAGAAATGCTAGAGGCTATTAAAGTAGCTCATGATGAAATTAAAAAACAATGTCAGCTGCAATTAGATTTAGCTGCTGAAGTTGGAAAGGCTAATCCAAAACGTGAGTACGATCACGAAAGAAAAAATGAAGATTTATTCAATAGATTAAAAGACTTTTGTTACGATAAATGTTACCAAGTTGCCGCAGAAGGGTTGGCTGATAAAGCATTGAGAGGAGAGAAGTTTAAAACCATTAAAGAAAGTTTTGTTGAAACGCTTACTGATGAAGAGAAAGAAGATAAATTCTTAATTGGACAATATTTCAAGAGTGTTCAAAAGGAAGCTGTTAGAGACATGGTGTTGAATGAGCGTAAACGACTTGACAACAGAAAATTGGATGAAATTCGTCCTATCTGGAGTGAAGTAGATTACTTGCCGGGATCACATGGTTCTGCCATCTTTACCAGAGGAGAAACACAATCATTAACTACTGTTACTTTAGGTAACAAAATGGATGAAAAAATGATTGATGGAGTAACTACTGCAGGAACAGAGAAGTTTATGTTGCATTATAACTTTCCTTCTTTCTCAACAGGAGAAGCTCGCCCCAACAGAGGAACAAGTAGAAGAGAAGTAGGTCACGGAAACTTAGCTTTAAGAGCATTGAAACCAATGATTCCTTTTGGTGCAGAAAACCCTTATACGGTGCGTGTGGTTTCTGAAATTTTAGAATCTAACGGTTCTTCTTCTATGGCAACAGTTTGTGCCGGAACATTAGCACTAATGGATGCCGGAGTTAAAATTAAAAAACCGGTTTCAGGAATTGCAATGGGACTCATCTCTAAAGGTGATAAGTATGCAGTTTTATCCGATATCTTAGGAGATGAAGATCATTTGGGTGATATGGATTTTAAAGTAACCGGAACAAAAGACGGAATTACTGCTTGCCAAATGGATATTAAAGTGGACGGACTTTCTTACCAAATTTTGGAAGAAGCTTTGAATCAAGCAAAAGCCGGACGTTTACACATTTTAGATGAAATGATGAAAACTATTTCTGAGCCAAATGCCGATTACAAACCACATACTCCAAGAATCACACAAATTACTATTCCAAAAGAAATGATTGGAGCAGTAATAGGGCCAGGTGGAAAAATTATTCAAGAAATACAAGCTACTACCGGAGCTACCATTACCATTGAAGAAGTGGACAACAAAGGTGTAGTGGATATTATGACCAATGATGGTGAAGCAATGAAAGCTGCATTAGCTAGAATTAAAGCCATTACTGCTGTACCGGAAGTAGGCGAAGTTTACTTAGGAAAAGTAAAATCAATTACTAATTTCGGTGCTTTTGTTGAAATTTTACCAGGAAAAGACGGGTTACTTCACATCTCAGAAATAAAATGGGATAGAGTAGAAAAAGTAGAGAATGAACTTCAGGAAGGACAACAATTGGAAGTAAAACTTATCGGTGTTGATGAAAAAACCGGAAAGTTAAAACTTTCAAGAAAAGTACTTTTAGAGCGTCCTCAAAAAGAAAATGCCTAAATAAAATGTTTCTTTTTAAGAACATCATCAAAAAGAGAAGTGGTAGTTTTCTACAACTTCTCTTTTTATTTTTAATCATTGGTTCTTCATCATTTATTAGAGCTCAACTAACTCAAGTAGATGACTTTGGTGAAAATAAAGGTAATTTAAAAATGTATTATTACCAACCCAAAACATTGTCTGACACAACTAAAGTGCCTTTGGTTTTGGTGTTACACGGATGCACGCAATCTGCTGATAAAATAAGTGATGCATCGGGTTGGAACAAATTAGCCGACAGTCTCCATTTTGTAGTGGTTTATCCGGAACAAAGAATGATTAATAATGCCGGAAAATGCTTTAATTTCTTTTTAGGGTTTAAAGCGAAAAAAGACAAAGGCGAAGTGTTGTCTATTAAGGAAATGATAGATTACAGCATAAAGAATTTTAATGTAGATAGCAACTATATTTACATAACAGGGATGTCCGCAGGTGGAGCTATGACCAACGCATTGTTAAATGCTTATCCCGAAACTTTTAAAGCAGGAGCCATATTAGCTGCTCCTTCAACGGTGTTTGATTTAGATTCATCTATTACCCACCATTACCCAAAAGTTGCAGTTATTCAAGGAGAAGATGATTTGGTAGTGCCTCCAAAAAATGCTGATGAAATTGTTCAACAATGGGTTCATAAACATCAATTAGATACTAACAATAGTAAATTAATCTCCAATTACATGGGAATTGATGTATTGTATGCTCAATATTTTTATGATGCCACCGAAAAACTGAAAATAGTTTTATTAAAATCAAAAAAAGTAAAACATAAGCTTTTAATTACAGAAGGAGATGCCATTCATCAGGGAGGAAGACACGATTTCCATACCGATGATGTTGGTTTTCACTCTACTTATTGGATAGCTTCATTTTTCGACTTAACAAAAAGTTCCATTTACATTCCCAAAGAAAGCAATTAGTTCCATTTTCCATGAATTAAAAACAATAGTTTTTACTAATTTCGCAACAGTTGTTTTTAAACGCATAACCAATGGAAAAGATTGAAAAATATACTCCAAAAAACAAAGTAAGAATTGTTACTGCTGCTAGCTTATTTGATGGACATGATGCAGCTATCAACATCATGCGTAGAATTATTCAAGCTACCGGATGTGAAGTCATTCATTTAGGACACGATAGAAGCGTAGAGGAAGTAGTAAATTGTGCCATTGAAGAAGATGCCAATGCTATTGCCATGACTTCTTACCAGGGCGGACATGTGGAGTATTTTAAATACATGTATGATTTATTGAAAGAAAAAGGTTGCGAACATATTAAAATCTTTGGAGGAGGAGGAGGAACTATTCTTCCTTCAGAAATTGAAGAGCTGGAAGCTTACGGAATTTGTAG
>DATGOR010000038.1:0-6770 GCA_035305805.1 Vicingaceae bacterium
AAGAGAACTTCTGCGGTAGTTGATAATCTCTGAGTTGGATTTTTCAATCTTTGTTAACTCCGGTTTTTCTTCTACTTTAGTAGTATCATTGGTTTGTCCAAATACTTGGGTTATTTGCAATAAACTAAGAATAAATAAACAGCTATAAATTTTCTGCATGAGCTAACTTTATATTTAAAAATTTAAAATGGTTTCAAAAGTACAAATAAATATGAATTTACCTAATTCATAATCATTTAAGTCAATTTTAAATTTGGACGGAAGTTAGCAAGTTCTGTGCCAATAAAATTTATTCTTCTGAATAATACGATTTTACAATATCTCTCAAATTATATGACGAAGCCATTACTTCTCCATAAGCTCCTGCTGAGTGAATTGACAGCAAATCACCACGTTGGGTTTCAGGCAAATCTAATGCTTTGGCAAAGCAATCAGATGATTCGCAAATAGGGCCAACAACATCGTATCGGCAGATTGTTTTTGAATTAGTAGTTAAATTAGAAATTTTATGTGTTGCTTGGTATAAGGCAGGGCGAATAAGTTCAGTCATTCCGGCATCTATAATAGCGAAGTTTGTTTTTATCCCTTTCTTTACATAAAGTACCTTGGAAATTAAACTTCCACATTGTGCTACTATTGCTCTTCCTAATTCGAAATGCAAATGTTGGTTGGGACGAAGTTTTAAAATATCATTAAACAATTTAAAAAAAGTTTTATAATCCGGAATAGTGTTGATCTCCGGATTTTCATAGTTTATACCCAAACCACCACCAACATTGATGTGGTCAACAATTATATGATGATTATAAAACCATTCTTGAATTTCATTTACACGTAAACACAATCCTTTAAACACGGATAAATCTGTTATTTGAGACCCTATATGAAAGTGTAAACCAATTAATTTTATGTTTTTTGAAACTTCTAATGTTTTAAGCACTTCTTCTAATTCCCAAAGGTTTATTCCAAATTTATTTTCCTCTAAGCCTGTAGTAATATAATGATGTGTTTTTGCATTTACATTAGGATTAATTCTGAGTGCAATTGCAGCTGTTTTGTTTTTTTGTTTTGCTAATTCATTGATGACCTCTATTTCCGGAATAGATTCGCAATTCAAACAAAAAATATCATTGTCTAAGGAAATATTTATTTCTTCATCGGATTTTCCTACGCCTGCAAAAACAATTTTTTGCGGAGAAAACCCACATTCTTTTGCCTTTAGTATTTCATTTCCGCTCACACAATCTGCCCCCAATCCATAGGTTTTTATTTTTTCTAAAATGGGTAAATTGGCATTGGCTTTTAAAGCATAATGCACATGATAACCATACTTATTGGCTTCATTTGTTAGCATTTGAAGATTTTCTTCTAGCGAAGAAAGTTGGTAGTAATAAAAAGGCGTTTTTAACTCCTTAAATCTATTTATTTCTGATACTGTAAAACTCATTGGAACAAGGTATTGTGTAGAGATTGAAGTGCTTCTTTTTTATCGGAGGTATTTACCAAAACTGATACATTATGAAAACTTCCTCCGTAAGATATCATTCTTAGAGGAATGTTTTTTAATGCTCCAAATATTTGAAGAGCATACCCTTTACTTTCAGCAATAAAATCTCCGACAATGCAAATAATAGAGAGGTCTTTATCTACCTCAACTGTACCAAACTTCTTTAAATCTTGAACAATTTCATTTAAAAATTTGGTGTCGTCTATAGTTACTGAAACAGCTACTTCAGAAGTAGTAATCATATCTATAGAGGTTTTATACGTCTCAAAAATTTCAAATACCTTTCTTAAAAATCCGTGAGCTAAAAGCATTCTACCCGATTTTATTTTAATAGCAGTGATGCCGTCTTTGGCTGCAATTGCCTTTATTCCTGTGTTTTGAGTTTCGTTACAAATAATGGTGCCGGGAGCATCAGGCTGCATGGTATTTTTTAATCTTACAGGAATATTTGCCAATTTTGCGGGCAACACACTGGAAGGATGTAAAATTTTTGCCCCAAAATAAGCTAACTCAGCTGCTTCATCAAAAGATAATCCTGAAAGTGGCTTTGTATTTTCAATAAAGCGAGGGTCGTTGTTATGAAACCCATCTATATCTGTCCATATTTGTATTTCTTCGGCTGCTACTGCTGCCCCAATCAATGAAGCTGAATAGTCACTTCCTCCTCTTTTAAGGTTGTCAATTTCACCATAAGTGTTTCTACAAATAAACCCTTGTGTTATAAATAGTTTATTTTCAGGATACTGTTGCAATTCTTTTTTTAAATGCTCTTTAATGTAATTATTGTTTGGCTCGCCTTCTTCATCAATTCGCATAAAATTTAATGCCGGTAGCAAAACGGATGAACGTTGATTTTCTTCTAAGTAAAAATGAAACAAAGCCGTAGAAAGCATTTCTCCTTGAGCCAACACTGCTTTTTCTTCAAACAAGGTAAACATGTCTTGGGTAAAAGCCTTGATATAATTAAAGTGTGATTTAATTAATTCCAGTCCTTTACTTTTATATGTTTCGGTGGAAAAAAGTTCGTCCACCACTTTTTCATAGTTTTTTTCTAAAAGATTGATTTTTTCATTGGCTGCATCAATATTTTTTTGATATAAATATTCTGCTATTTCTACCAAACTATTAGTGGTACCCGACATGGCGGATAGCACCACAATTTTTGTTTCGGGAGTGTTTATCAGTTCAGCTACTTCTTTCATTCTTTCTGCTGAACCCACTGATGTTCCTCCAAATTTTAACACTAACATATTTAAGCAATTGATTTTTTCGGCAATATTACAAAATTTATTTTGTTACATTTTTAAATTTTTGTTATATATATAACTTTTTATGAATTACATTTATTAAAATAAGTTGTAATTACGTCCTACTATTTTAAAAAAATCAAACTTATGGAAGAATAGCTAAATAGTTACTTCAAAAGCCGTTAACTTTGCCAAATATTTGGAGATTATTAAGAGATTCTTTTAAGAGCAAAAACAAATTTAAGTACTAAAAATAAATACCAACTACATGAAAATAGCCATCATTGGTGCCGGAAACTTAGGGTTAGCATTAGTCAATGGATTAATTGCCAGTTCTAAATACCAAGCAACTAACTTTATTCTATCCAGAAGAAATATTTCGCTATTAAAACCTTATCAAGAAAAAGGATTTGAAGTTACAACAGACAATGCATTGGCTGCAAAGAATGCTGATATAGTGGTTATTGCTGTTTTGCCCCAAAAAGTAGATATAGTTTTACAAGAAATAAAAAAAGAACTATCTTCTAAACAGTTAATTATTTCTGTAGTTACAGGGATAAAAGTAAAAGATATTGAAAATGTAATTGGAACAAACATACCAATTGTTAGGGCTATGCCCAATACTGCCATTGCTATAAGAGAATCTATGACTTGTATAGCAACAACTGCTAAATGGAATGATGAATTACCAAAAGTGGAAAAACTGTTTAAAAATGTTGGTGAAACCATTATTATAAATGAAGAACAAATGACCTCAGCTACGGCTTTGTGTGCTTGTGGAATTGCTTTTTTTCTTAGAGCCATTCGTGCGGCTTCACAAGGAGGTAACGAAATTGATTTTCATGCCGGAGAAGCATTAAAAATGGCCGCTCAAACAGCAAAAGGTGCAGCATCATTACTCATTCATAATCATTCTCACCCTGAAGATGAAATAGATAAAGTTACTTCTCCGAAAGGGTGTACCATTGCAGGTTTGAATGAAATGGAACACAACGGGTTCAGCTCTTCCTTTATTAAAGGAATTACTGTCTCGGCAAAAAAAGCTAAAGGCCTTTATACCGAAGAATGAAGATTTATTTATCTATGTAATTAAAAGGTAATACGGTAGAATATTTATCTTTAGAAATTACTACCATAGAGTGCATATTTCTTATTTCTTCAATAGGAGATAGTTTATCTTTTACCAAGGTATCGAAAGCAGCAATATCTTTTACCAAAATCTTTAAAAGGTAATCAGCTTGTCCGGTAACGTTATAGCATTCCATTACTTCTTCAATTTTATTAATCTTTTCAATAAAATTGTTGATGGCATTATCTCGCTGTCTAATTAATGAAATCTGCATAAAAACACTCAACCCTAATTGAAGCTTTTCTTCACTTGCTAGGGCATGGTAGCTTTTAATAAATCCTCTTGACTCTAATTTTTTTACACGTTCTAAAGTTGGTGCAGGAGAAAGAGAAATTTCTTTTGATAACTGTAAGTTGGTTATTTTAGCGTTTTCTTGAAGTTTCTTTAGAATTTTTAAATCTATTTCGTCCAGCTTCATAATTTTATTTAGGGTTAGGTTTAGGTGGGATAAAAGTATTGAAAAAAATAAAAAGAAACTGAAATAATAAATTAAAAATCTTCCAAAGCAAATAGTAGCGGTTTGCTGGGTGAGGCATCATTTTCAAAAGAAGCAATCTGTATATTTAACAAGTAAGTTCCATCTTGAATAAAATTCTCTACAAAGACCAACTCCGAAATGGTTCTATTGATTTTTGTGTTTTCAGGATATTCCCAAAAAATGTGATGGGCTGCTAATTTTCCGTCATCACTTTCTCTGTCAACAGAGGGTGTATCTATTAATAAATGATTGATGCCGTTTTGTGTTAAATGAGCAGCTACTTCAGCTTCAATATAAGCAGGGTTAGTATTGGAATACTGAAAAGATATTTTATCATTCTCATTTGGAAGTGTACGAATAATTATTGCTTCATTGCCTTTTGGTTGCCACAGTTGTTTTATTTGGGCTAAAGTAATAACAGCATCATCACCTATTTTTTTAGGTGTAATGGTAACTAAATCTGCAAAAAAGAAAAATTGTTTTAAGCACTGATGAATGGTGTATGGCTCTTTACTTATATGTCCTACACATTCTGTGTGTGTTCCATGTCCGTGAGGGTTAAAAAAAATATTTCTAAAATTTACATTTCCTCCTAAATTAACATCGCCAACAAAGCCATTTTCCATAACAGGAGTAAATTCCGGTTTTGAAACATACCAAGCAGTTACATTTTCTGGTGTATTGCTCAAAGGCAAAGAAATATCAATGGGTTTTGATAAATCTACTTTGTAGGTTTTGTTTTGATGAGTGATAGTTGTAATCATAAGATGGATTGCCACGAATGCACGAATTTAAGTTTATTTTTAAAATGCCACGAATACATGGATATTTAAATCATTATAAAACTACCCTTTGATGTTTTAATCTTAATTCACCAAAGTTAACTAATAAAGCTAATCTGTTTTCAGATACCTTTAAGTAATTAATACATTGAGCTTTGAACTCGCCTGTTATTGCGGCAACACCTTTTACTTCAAGAATAATTTTATCATATACAACGAAATCAGCGTAAAACTTGTGTGGTAATATGGTGTCTTTGTAAACTACTTCATACTTTTTTTCACGCTCATAAGGAATACCCATTTTTTGAAACTCATACTCTAAAGCATCTTTGTAAACAATTTCTAAAAATCCTGCACCAAGTTGGTTATGTACATCCATACAAATACCAATAATTTCAAAACTTTCTTCCTTATAAATTATATCTGTCATTTTACTATAAAATTAAACCCCCTATTCGTGCATTCGTGGCTATTTTTTCTTTAGCATTAGTGGTAATTAGACATAAAATAAGTCTGCTGTAATTTTATCAACCATAAAAATACCTTTGGTGGTTAAAGTTACTGTATTTTTTGAAATCGTTATCAATTCAGAATTTTTATAAACTTCCAACTCTTTTTCAAAATGACGAAGCAAAACAGGATTAAACGTGTTTTTCATGTACGCTAAATCCAAGCCCCAAATGGTTCGTAATCGGGTTAATATATATTCATTAAAAGCAGTGGTTTCATTTATAAATTCTTCTTCAAAATAAGGTGTACCTTGGTTGATGGCTTTAATGTATTGTGTGTTATTAGCAACATTCCAACTTCTTTTTTGAGAGGTAGTATTTTTAATAAACGAATGTGCTGATGGACCAATTCCCAAATAATTTTCGCCTTTCCAATAATTACTGTTGTGTCGCGAAAAATAACCTTCTTTACCAAAGTTAGATACTTCATAATGTATCAATCCGGCTTGCTTGGTTTTTTCTATCAGTAATTTAAATTGCTCAATAGCTTGTTCATCGGTTGGTAAGCTGGTTTGCTTGGTTTTTACCAAATGATGCAAGGTTGTTTTAGGCTCTACAGTCAAGGTATAAGCAGAAAGGTGTGGTACTTTTAAGTTTATAAATTTATCTAAATTTTGTCCCCATTTTTTTAATGTTAACAAGGGACTATTATAAATTAAATCTAAAGTGATGTTGTCAATTCCGGCATCTTGTGTCATTAAAATACTTTGTTCTGCCTCGCTAGCGTTGTGGGCACGATTAAAAAACTGCAAATCATCGTCAAAAAAAGATTGAATACCAATGCTCAACCTATTTACACCATTTTTTTTATACTCGTTAATCTTTTTGGAAGTAATGTCATCGGGATTACATTCCATTGTCAGCTCTATGTTTTCATTTACTTTGTAATTACTATAAATAACTTCTAACAACAGGTTTAATTCTTTTTCTGTTAACACCGAAGGCGTTCCACCTCCAAAATAAATGGTCTTTATGGTCTCTGTTTTAAAATGGTCTTTTTGTAAAATAATCTCTTTTTGTAATGCCGCTAATAATTCCGTTTTATATTTAAAATTGGTGGAAAAATGAAAATCACAATAACTGCATTTTTGTTTGCAAAACGGAATATGAATATAAAT
>DATGOR010000039.1:0-10749 GCA_035305805.1 Vicingaceae bacterium
AAATAAAGACGCTTCTGACGATGTTATTTTTGTAAAATCTAACTCCCGTTTGGTAAAAGTAAAAACCTCTGCTATTTTGTTTGTAGAAGCTTTAAAAGACTATGTGGTAATTAACATTGCAGATGCCAAATACACCATACATTCTACCATGAAAGACATTGAGCGAAAATTACCCCAAAAAGAATTTCAAAGAGTACACCGTTCTTTTATTGTTAGAATAGATAAAATTTTAGCCATAGAACAACCTAATATTGTAATAGAAGGCGGCAAAAAACTAATACCTATTGGAGGTTCTTACAAAGACGAATTGCTAAAAAGAATCAACTTAATTTAAACGTTTTTTAATTCTTCACCTTACTGAGAGAGGATTAAAGTTTAGCCCCCTTTACTAAGAACGTTAAAAATAGAATTACTACATTTGGGATAAACATATAGTGCGGATAAAGAACACTAGTGTTCTTTATCCGCATGTTCCATCAATAATTAATTACTTGTTGTTCCATGTCTTTAGGAAGTGCTCGGTCTTCGTATTGTTGGTTTCGTAGTTGAGGTTCAAAACCGGCTTCTTTTATGGCTTTTTGTATGCCATCAGCCGTAAATCTATGAGGAGCTCCGGCAGCAGAAACTACATTTTCTTCTATCATAATAGAACCAAAATCATTGGCTCCGGCATGCAAACAAATTTGAGCGGTTTTCTCTCCAACCGTTAACCAAGAAGCTTGTATGTTTTCAATGTTTGGCAACATAATTCTGCTTAAAGCAATCATTCTAATGTATTCATCATCCGTTACGTTGTTAGCAACGCCTTTTACTCTTTTTAATAAAGTACCATCGTCCATAAATGGCCACGGAATAAATGCTATAAAACCTTTGGCATGGGCTGGTTTTTCACTTTGCACCTCTCTTAACCATACCAAATGCTCAAAACGTTCTTCAATGGTCTCAATATGCCCAAACATCATGGTGGCTGAGGTGGTAATGTTTAGCTGGTGAGCAGCACGCATTACATCCAACCACTCTCTTCCGGTACATTTTCCTTTAGAAATTAATCGTCTTACTCTGTCGTTTAAAATTTCTGCTCCGGCTCCGGGCAAAGAATCTAATCCGGCTTCTTTTAAAGCGGTTAAAACTTCCGTATGAGACATACCCTCCAACTTACTAATATGAGCAATTTCAGGTGGTCCTAAAGCATGTAATTTAATGTTGGGAAACATTTCTTTAATACCTCTAAAAGTATCGCAATAAAATTTTAGTCCTAATTCGGGATGGTGTCCACCTTGAAGCAATAACTGTTCGCCACCATAGCGGATGGTTTCTTCAATTTTTACTTTGTATTCTTCCATGGAAGTAATGTAAGCTTCCTTGTGTCCCGGAATACGGTAAAAGTTACAGAATTTACAGTTGGCAATGCAAACATTAGTGGTGTTTAGGTTTCTATCAATGATCCAAGTAACTTTATTGGAATGGTTTTTCTTTTCTTTACGTAATTCATTGGCTACTAACATTAATTCTGCTGTCGGAGCATTTTTAAAAAGAAAAACGCCTTCTTCGGCAGTTAAAAATTCAGATTGAAGTGCTTTTTCTAAGAGTTGGGCTGTTTGCATTATTTTGTTATATTATTCCTAATTTCGCTTTTCAAAATTACGATAAAATTACCATGGAAATTAAAAAAGCGAGCAAATTAGACCCTAAATCAAACTTGATTTTTCTTATTACCAATGAAAAAGAATTGCCTACTTCTTCTTTTACTAAAGAGGAGCTTTCTTTTATCAAAAAAGAATTAAAAAACGAACATAAACAAGTTGAAATTAATAGACTAAACAGCTATGTTTTTATTGTGCTGTGTGAGAAAGAAGAGGGTTATAAAGCTGCAGAAAAAATTAGAATTTCCGCCAGTAATCTGCTTGCTACTTTAAATAACAAAAAAATTGCTGCTGCTACCGTAGTTGGAACAGCGTCCAAACTTACTCCTTTTATTGAAGGAATAGGGTTGGGCAATTACCAGTTTTTAAAATATTATTCTGATAAAAAAGAAAATACCTTTCAACAGTTAACCTACATCACTTCAGATAAAAAAGAGAACATCAATGAGGTAATTGCTCTAATTGTTGCCACCAACCATGCCCGAGATTTAGTTAATGAACCATTGTCGTACCTAACTGCAGAACAGCTTTCTAAGGAAATTAAAGTGTTAGGAAAAACCTATGGATTTAAAGTAGAAGTACTGACCAAATCTAAAATTGAAGCTTTAAAAATGGGCGGTTTATTAGCAGTAAACAAAGGCAGTATTGACCCCCCTACTTTTTCTATATTGGAATGGAAACCTGCTAAACCCAAAAACAAAAAACCAATTATTTTGGTAGGAAAAGGCGTGGTTTACGATACAGGGGGATTAAGCTTGAAACCAACCCCCAACTCTATGGACATGATGAAATGTGATATGGGAGGAGCAGCTGCTGTAATAGGAACCATGGTTGCAGTTGCTAAAAATAAATTGCCTTATCATGTAGTGGTATTAGTGCCGGCAACAGATAACAGACCGGGTGGAAATGCCTATGTTCCCGGTGATGTTATTAAAATGTATAATGGTAAAACGGTAGAGGTTTTAAATACGGATGCTGAAGGAAGAATGATTTTAGCTGACGCCTTAAGTTATGCCGATAAATACCAACCGGAATTAGTGATTGATGTTGCTACTTTAACAGGTGCTGCTGCCAATGCAATTGGACATTATGGAGTGGTTGCCATGGGAAATACCCCTGAAAATACGATGAATAAATTAAAAGAAAGTGGAAACAATACGTTTGAACGAATAGTGGAATTTCCATTTTGGGAGGAATATAACGAGCAATTAAAATCTTCTATAGCTGATCTCACGAATTTAGGCAATGGTGCCGGAGGAGCAATTACAGCAGGTAAATTTTTAGAGCATTTTACTAACGCACCTTATATCCATTTGGATATTGCGGGACCTGCCTTTATTAAAAAACAAATTAATTATCATCCACAAGGAGGCACCGGTGTTGGAGTAAGATTGTTGTATGATTTTATAAAGAATTATTGAAGAAGCTGGAAGCTGGAAGTCGGAAGATCGAAGTGGGCAATTTGCCTTAACATCCCTTCTTGAGAGGAGCAAGTGGTGTGTAAATGATAAAACAAATCTTCTGACCGAAAATTAGAATAAATTTCAAAATAACATGGAAAAGATTAAAATAGGAATAAGTATTGGCGATATCAACGGTATTGGTTTAGAAGTAATCATCAAAACTTTTATGGACAATAGGATGTTAGATTTTTGTACACCTATTGTTTATGGATCCACAAAATTGGCTAATAATTATAGAAAATCATTGGAGGTAACAGATTTTGCTTTCAATAAAATCGGTAAAATTGAAGAGGCTTCTCCTAAAAAGACCAATATGCTTAGTTGTTGGTCAGAAGAGGTAGAATTGAATTTGGGCACACCGACAGAAATTGGAGGAAAGTATGCTTTTTTATCGCTTGAAGCTGCTACCAATGACTTACTAGCCGGTAAAATAGATGCACTTGTTACTGCTCCTATTAATAAAGACACAATTCAATCAGATGATTTTAAATTTAACGGACATACAGAGTATTTAGAAGCTAAATCTGAAGGAGAATCGATAATGCTTCTTACCAGCGAAAATTTAAAAGTAGGAATTGCTACCAACCACATTCCTGTAGCTAATGTTGCCTCTAGCTTAAACTCAGATGCCATTTTTGCAAAGATTAAAACACTTAATAAAACGCTTACGCAAGATTTTTTAATTACTGCACCTAAAATAGCTGTAATGGGATTAAACCCACACGCAGGGGATAATGGCTTAATTGGTACAGAAGAAAAACAAATTATAATCCCTGCTATTAACAATGCAAAAAGTATTGGAATTAATGCTTTTGGCCCTTATCCTGCTGATGGTTTTTTTGGTTCAGGAAGTTATAAGAAGTTTGATGCAGTTTTAGCCATGTATCACGATCAAGGGTTAATTCCATTTAAAACATTATCGTTTGGAGAAGGTGTAAACTTTACAGCCGGATTAAGTATTATAAGAACTTCTCCCGATCATGGAGTTGCTTATGAAATTGCAGGAAAAAATTTAGCTTCAGAAAGTTCGTTTCGTTCGGCAGTTTTTTTAGCTTGTGATTTAGTTAAAAACAGAAGATTGTCTGAGGAAATCAATAGCAATAAACTAAAAATTAAAAAATAACATCTAAACATTTGAAAAACAAATATTTATAAAAACTCTGTTTTCCTGCATTTTTTCTGAAATTTAACCATAGAATACCACAGAAAGGTGTAAATGCTTCAAATCGTTTAATTTTAGCTTATTTTCATCAATGGACACTTTTAGGCTTTTTCATCTTGGATGGATATAAAAAAACAGGATAATTTATATCCTGTTTTTTTGTTTTTTGTTTCACGTGAAACAAAAAAGTGATTTATTGTAAATTTTACCTGCCCATATAAACCATCAATACAGAAACATCAGAAGGAGAAACTCCGCTTATTCTAGAGGCTTGCCCAATAGTGGAAGGTTTAATTTTGGTCAATTTATCAACTGCTTCTGCAGATAACGACCCTAATTTTGAGTAGTCAATATTAGCATGGATTTTAATATCGTCTAATCTGGAAATTTTATCTGCCACATCTTTCTCTCTTTTTATATATCCATCGTATTTCATTAAAATTTCTGCACTTTCCAATACGTCTTCTGTGTGTAAATTAGTTTCCTCTGATAATTTGCTATTACATAAACTCAATTCTTTTATCGCAATATTTGGTCTGGTAATAACCGAAATGGCTTTTACTTTTTGCTTTAAAGGAGATGAGTTTTGTTGTTCTAAATAAGTGTTTACCTCTTTTGGTAATACAGAAACTGCCTCAAAACGCTTGATGATTTTTTCAATATTCTGTTTTTTCTCTTCTACTTTTTTCATTCGTAAATCCGAAGCTAATCCTATTTTGTGACCTTTTTCAGTCAAACGAATATCTGCATTATCTTGTCTTAAAAGTATTCTGTATTCAGCCCTTGAGGTGAACATTCGATAAGGTTCATTAGTGCCCTTATTAATTAAATCATCTATTAGCACGCCAATATATGCTTCGTTTCTGTTTAGTACAAAAGCTTCTTTTTCGTTTATTTTTAAATGTGCATTTATACCTGCTATTAAACCTTGTCCGGCTGCTTCTTCGTAGCCTGTGGTGCCGTTAATTTGTCCGGCAAAATATAAGTTTTCAACCAGCTTTGTTTCCAATGTGTTTTTAAGTTGTGTAGGTTGGAAAAAATCATATTCTATGGCGTAACCCGGTCTGAACATTAATGCGTTTTCAAAGCCGGGAATCAATTGCATGGCTTTATATTGAACATCTTCAGGTAGTGAAGTGGAAAAACCATTTAAATAAATTTCCACGGTATTCCAACCTTCCGGTTCTACAAACAACTGGTGTCTTTCTCTCTCCGAAAAACGTACAATTTTATCTTCAATAGATGGACAATACCTAGGTCCTAAACCTTGAATTCTACCAGTAAACATAGGTGATTTTTCAAAGCCGGTTTGTAACACTTCGTGCACGTTTGGATTGGTGTAAGTAATGTGGCAACTTCTTTGTTTTGACAACTTGGTGGTAGTATCTAAAAAAGAAAATGTTCCCGGATTTTCATCTCCCGGTTGTTCTTCCATTTTTGAATAGTCTAAGGTTCTTCCATCAACTCTTGGTGGAGTTCCTGTCTTCATCCTACCGGATTCAAATCCGTAACTTACCAATTGTTCTGTTAATCCTTTTGATGGTCTTGCTCCCGCTCTACCTCCTCCAAATTGCTTTTCGCCTATGTGAATTAAACCATTCAAAAAAGTACCGTTGGTTAATATTACCGCTTTTGCTTTAAACTCAACACCAATTTGCGTTTTAACACCTACGCATACACCATTTTCAAAAATTAACTCATTCACCATGTCTTGCCAAAAGAAAACATTGGGAGTGTTTTCCAACATCAATCTCCATTCTTTTGAAAAGAGCATTCTATCATTTTGTGTTCTTGGACTCCAAACCGCAGGTCCTTTAGATCGGTTAAGCATTTTAAATTGGATAGCACTCTTATCGCTTACCAATCCGGAATAACCTCCAAGAGCATCAATCTCTCTAACTATTTGTCCTTTGGCTATTCCTCCCATAGCCGGATTGCATGACATTTGTGCAATAGCATCCATGTTCATGGTTATCAAAAGTGTTTTTGAACCTAAATTGGCAGCAGCTGCAGCGGCTTCACAACCGGCATGTCCACCTCCAACTACTATTATATCGTATTGATTATTCATGTATAAGCAATCTATTTTTATATGTTTTATTTTTGTCTTATTTATAAATCACTAAATAACTTTCTAGTTAGTGGTTTTTCCGTGGTTGTTCCACGTGAAACAAACAAAAATAAGGGGTGTTATAAAAGGTTAATTATTAGCGTACAAAGTTAAGTAAAAATCTTCTTTTTCAGTCATTATTGCTTTGTCTGTCTTGTTTTTGTCTTTGTAACCCAACAAGTGCAACACACCATGAATTATGATTCTAAACAATTCATGTTCAATAGTTTGGTTGAATTTTATGGCGTTTTCTTTTACCCTGTCAATACTTATAAAAATATCTCCGGAAACTACATCGTTTTCGCAATAATCAAACGTGATGATATCCGTGAATGTATCGTGATGGAGGTATTGTTGATTGATTTTAAGAAGATAATCGTCAGAACAGCAAATAAAAGCTATTTCTCCGAGTTTTTTTGCTTCATTTTTAATAGCTGTTTTAATAACAGATTTGATGTGATTTTTTTTCTTAACAGTATAAGAAATATCTTCTGTGTGGAAAGTTACAGTACTCAAGTGTTTTAATTTGAAGATAAACAAAAAGCTAACTTTACAATACTACCGTTGTTTTCAAAAGCAAATTTATCAGCTAAGTTTTGCATTAAAAACACTCCTCTTCCGCTTGTTTTAAGAATGTTTTCCGGCAATGTAGGATCGGGTATTTTGTCAAAATCAAATCCATTACCTTCATCTTTTACCGTAAACAATATTTCATCATCGAGCACTTCGTATTCTATTTCTACTAATTTCTCTTTTTTATAACCATTGCCGTGCTGAATGGCATTGTTTACAGCTTCTGTAAGTGCTATTAGCATGTTGCCGTAACAATCTTGTGTTACTTCTCTTGTTTCACAAAAAGAATCAATCAACTGCTCTATCTCCAAGATGCTTTCTTTGGTGGATGGTAATTGAATTCTCTTTAAACTCATAATTGCTGTCATCTGTTTATTTCTTGAAAATATTGTGTTACCTTATTTTTATAGAATTGCTTTAAATGAGGCGGGGTGGTTTTTAACAACTCCACTTCATTTTCTTGTTTCTTATTATACTCAAAAAATAAATTTGGGTTACTATTTTCATTGTTTTTTGCTTCTTTAGATTCTCTTTTTTCGTCCCACTCTCTTTCACGTTCAGCTTTTTCAGACTCTAGGAGGCGTGTTAAAATTTCTTGTTGACGTTTTAATGTTTCGGGAGTGATATTTTTATTAACGATATCTTTTTCGTTTTCTTCCATTAGTTTTGACATTCCTTCGGTGCCTTGTGCTCCTTGGTTTTTAAGTTTTTGTAGTTCTTGTCGGATTTTAGCTTGTTGTGCTGCCATTTTAGCCAATGATTCACTCATTCCGCCCTTTCCTCCAGGCATTCCCATTCCTTCTCCCGGTTTTTTTCCGCCCGGTTTTTGTCCTTCTTTCATTGCTTTTTCCATCTGTTCCAATTGCTTGCTCAACTGTTCTTGCATTTTTTTAAGATCTCCCATGCTTCCTGAACCCGGTTTAGGCTTCCCTTGTCCACCCGGATTATTACAACTTCCATCACCTTGTTGTTGGGCTTGTTGCTGCATTTGTTGTAAAGCCTCATCAAAAAGCAATGCTAAATTGTTTAAGGATGTCATTACGTATTGCTGACGAGCTGCTGCCATGGGTTTCATTCTTTCGGCCATAAATTCCAAGGTTTTTTCAATGTTGGAATTGATAAGGTTTATTTCTTTGTTTACAACAGATTCCAACTGCACCACTCGTTTTGATAAAGCAAAAAGCGAATCTTCAATCATTTTTGCATCGTCTTTTATTTTTTTCTGTTTTTGAGCCAGTTTAACATATTCAGGGCTTTGTGTATTGGTATTTTTATAGGTTTCCATTAGTGCTTCTTGCTCAAAAGATAAATGCACTAAATTGTCCAATAACTGACGTAATGATTCCATGTCTTCCCCTTGGTTAGAAGCCTGCGATTGCATGGATGCCATTTTTTCAGCCATTTCTTTCATTTTTTCAGCAGCACTTTTCTGACTTTTAGCAGCCTTGCTGTTCTTCTTGTTGTCTAGTTGTTCTGAACTTTCTTGCATGTCGTTGGCAATAGATTCTTTTTCTTCTTTGTTGTCTTCCATGCCGTTGGGTCGTTCCAATTCTTCATCCATTTTTTTCAACTCGTCCATTTCTTTAGAAAGTTCTTCAAACTCTTTGTTCAGCTTGTCTTGTTCTTCTTTCAATTCTTCGCTGTTGGCATCTTTATTCTCTGTTTGTTCGGCTAAATCGTCTTGTTTTTCGGCTAAATCGTCCATTTTATTCTTAACATCTTCCAACTTTTGTTGAAATTCCATTTGTTTAAACAGCTCTAACGAACGATCTAATTCTTTCTCTAAATCTTCATTAGAAAGTTCCATTTTTTCCAACTCTTGTTCTAATAAACTTTTATCCAAACGCTCCATCATTTCCTGCAATTTTTCCATCATTTCTTTCATTTCGTCTGTCATCAACTCATCAAACAATTTTTGCAGTTGCTCTTGTTTTTGCAACAATTCTTCGCTGTATTGTTTGTATTCATTTTTTTGAAGATTGTTTTGTTGATTTTCCTGCTCAATTTTTTCTACACGTTGCTGAAGTTCTTTTTGTTTTTCAATCAGCTCCTTCATTTTTTGTTTTTCTTCCCAACCAATTTCTTTTTTCTCATTCAGTTTTTCTTTCATTTTTTGCAATTCTTTTTGCAATTCTTTCGCTTCTTTAATGCTTTCTGTTAGAGAAGATTTAATATTTTGATTGTTGCTTTCGGTAATTTCATCACGTTCTTGTATGGTTTTAGATTTAAACGTTTTTGAAGCAGATGAAGTAGATTTCGCTCCACGGATGCCATCATTGTCCCACACTTCAAAATAGTAAGAAACTTCTTCGCCCGGCAATAAACCAATTTCTTTTACATTCCAATAGTAAAAAAACTCTTCGGCAGTACTGTTTTTATTGAAAGGAATAACAAAAGAATGAGTAACATTTCTATCGGCAATAGTATCGTTTGGAGTAGTAATTTGGTAATGAAATTTTAGATTAGAAAAACCGTAATCGTCATTAATAAGCCCTTTAAAGTAAATGCGTTCTTCATTTAGCGAGTCTCTCTGTTCATTAATTTCAATATCGGGGTATTTATCAGCTACAACTTGTAAGCTATACAAAACCGTATCGGGTTGTCTATAAAACTTATTTTTAGGAACAAATCCATATTGTTGAGACGAAGAGGCATTCCAATCAAAAATAGCTTGTTTGCTAGCCACGCTTAATTCATAGATACTATCGCCTAAAATAAACTCTAATTGTTCGGTATCTTCTGTAGAAAAAATCCATTGAATTTTGGTGCCTTCAGGTACCATTAAATCCCCTGAATTGCTTATTGTTTCATCTGTTTTTCCGGTATAATGGGGGTAGTCCAGTTTTATTTCAAACTTGCTGAGGGTGGGGTTGGGAACTACTTTTAGTTGGTAAGGAGCAGAATAAAATCCGGAAGCATAAAGTTTAAAATCTTCGGCTTGCTGCACGTTTTTAAATACATAAGAATAATGGCGGTTGTCAACTTTTGTTAAAGGATATTTTACCCCATTTTTTTCTATATACACTTTATGGGGAACCTGATTTCCTTCTATATCAACCTGTAAATTAAAATCTTGGTTTTTTAACACATTAAAGCTCTCATTTTTAACGATAAAACTAAAAGGAGCAACAGGAGCTATGTAAACATTGTGTTGTAATAAACGAGAAGTGCCTTCGGTAAAAACAGTTGGAGAAATGATGCCAATGGTAAGTGCAAATAACAGCGGAATAAACAACCATTTAAGGTGCTTTTTGTTTTCGCTAAACTGTATGGCGTTTGAAAAGGGAACAGGACTCAATTCAACCGATTTTTGTTCGATACTGGCTAATATTAATTGGTTGTTTTGATAACTATTTCTTTGTTCTTCTAACTGCAAAACATTGATGAGCTTGTCTTTTACTTCCTCAAAATGGTTGCCGATAATTTGAGCTGCTTGTCGGTGATTAATGATTTTGCCAAACTGATACAGTTTTAGCAGCGGAATTACAATAAAATAAGCTAATACATAAATGGCACTCAACACAAAAGCATAAAACAGAATGGTTCTTCCGAGCGTGTTGAATTGTACCAAATATTCTACGGTGGTAAAAAACAAAAAAGCCGCCAACAATAATCCAAAAGCATAAATGCCACCTTTAATCAAGCGGTTTTTGTAATACTTTCGGATGAAAGCATCCAACTTTTGAATTAATATGTGGTAGTTGTTTTTGCTCATGTGTTTACCCCAAACGTAAAACTTGTTTTTTTGTTTTGATTTTAAGCTTGTTTAACAAAAGCATCCACGGCAAGCTCGTAAGA
>DATGOR010000040.1:0-3295 GCA_035305805.1 Vicingaceae bacterium
TTGCTTGTACAAAATCCAAGCATACGTATCCTGATAGTTGGGTTGATTGGGTTCCAATTCATTGCACAATGCTGAAAGTTTTTCGGCATGCTCTAATTTTTCTCCTCTTACCGATAAAAAATAGCTGTAATTATTGAGTACATGAATGTTTTTCCCATCAATTTCCAGGGCTTTTTCGTAAGCAGCATCTGATTTTGGATAGTTTTTCAAACTGTTATAAGCATCTCCTAAACTAGCATAAAATTGTGTTTTTAATGGTGGATTATCCAGCACAAAGTCTTTTCCTATTTCTAAATACTCTATGGCTTCAGCATATTGTTTCTTCTCTAATTGTAAAATACCATAAAAAAAATAGGGAATAGGTTGGTTAGGAAAAAGTTCTATCGCTCTTTTACTATCTCTTTCCAAGCCTTCTTTATCGTTTAATTCAGATTCTAAAAACAACAACTGATTCCAAATAGGATAGCGAGAATTATCGTACTCAATGGCTTTTAAATAGTTTTCTTTTGCTCCTTCCAGTTTGTTTTCTCTCAATAAAAAATCGGCATAAATGGTATAAGCTTTTGCTTCTTCGGGATGGGTTTTAATCAAAATCTTGTTCAATTCAAAAGCTTCTTTTTTTAGGGTAGCACTTTTATCGGATAACGAATAATAAGAAAGTAAAATTTGTACTTTGGTGTCTATATCTAAATCGGGACTCTGAAAAGCTAATTTTGCTTCTTCCAACGCTTTAATATCTTCATTTTTAGACTTGTAATAATCGTACAACGACAATCGAGCATAAGGATTGTTAGGGTCTTTTGCTAAAATTTCTTGGTAAATGCTAAACGCTTTTTCGGGCATATCGTTTGCCAAATATAAATCTGCTAAAAGTCCTTTGTAGTGCACCTCATCAGGGTAGGCTTTTATTAATTTTTGAAGCTCATTAGCAGCACTTTCAATGTCATTAAGTTTAATGTAAATTTTTTCTTTCTGACGAATAATTTCTTCATTAATTCCTATGCTTTTTTCAATTTCATTAAGACTTTCAAGAGCATCTTTGTATTTTTCGGAATAAATCTGCATTCGTGCCAAATCGAAGTATAAATCTACATTTTCCGGTTCTAGTTCTATTAATTTTTCATATTGTTTGATAGCACTTTCGGTGTCTCCACTTTCTTGTAAGGATTGAGCAAACTGTAACCTGTACCACTTGTTATTTGGGTCTAGTTGCACCGCTTTTTCAGCAAATTGAAGTGCTATTTGTTGTTGGTTAGCCATGGTATAAAGATTGGCTAACTCATAATGAAAAAATGGTTGGTTTGGATTGATTTTAATACATTTACTGTAAAGCACCAATGCCTTTTCATAATTTCCCAACATACGTTGCTTGTTTGCCTCATGAAACATGAAATCCAATTCTAACTTTTGTTTTTCGTTTAGAATAGTAGCTTGTTGTTTCGGTTTTTTATCTGTTTTTGAGGTCTCTTTTGAAGAAGAGCAAGCTCCAAGAAAAAATAAAAGGGCAACAAAGGCAGGTATGGTTAGTTTTCTAATCATTTAATTTAGCTTAGTTCGTTGTAATCTCCAACGCTCAATTCTTGTGCTTTGCCTTTAATTTTTGCAAAATTCCCCACCATTGAATTTGTAAAATTAGCTTGTTGTATTTGTGTGTTGTTTTGAACAATACTGTTGGATATTATACTGTTTTCAATGGTGCAATCATTACCAATAGAAGCATGCGGACCAATAACTGAATTAGTGATTTTTACGTTTTTACCAATATAACAAGGTTCAATAATTACCGTATTTTCTTTTTGTAATGAAGTATCAATAATGGTTTCATTTTTTATAAACTCTAAAACACGTTGGTTAGTATAAACGGTAGCAGCATAGTTGCCACAATCTAGCCATTCAATTACTTTTCCGGGAGCAAACTTTGTCCCTTTTTGTTTCATGTTTTCTAAGGCATTGGTCAATTGATATTCGCCTTTTTCTTTGATGTCATTATCAATTAAATATTGTAACTCATTTTTTAGGTAAGCTCCATCTTTAAAGTAATAGATGCCAATAATTGCTAGGTCGGAAACAAACTCTTGTGGTTTCTCTACAAAATCGGTAATAATATTATTTTCATTGAGTTTTACAACACCAAAAGCACGAGGGTCGTCAATTTGATTTACCCAAATAATGCCTTCAGCAGCATCATCCATTTTAAAATCTGCTTTAAACAAGGTATCAGCAAAAGCCACTACTACTTTACCCTCTAAGCTGTCTTTAGCACACAAAATAGCATGAGCCGTTCCTAATGCTTCTTCCTGATAATAAATGCTTCCTTTTGCACCTAAATTTTCAGCAATGCTCACTAATTGGTTTTCTACTTCTGTTCCAAAATCCCCAATGATAAAAGCAATTTCATCTACAGGTTCTCCGCAAACTTTGGTAATATCTTCTACCAAACGTTGAACAATTGGTTTTCCTGCAATTGGTATTAATGGTTTTGGTATGGTGAGCGTATGAGGTCTTAATCTTGAGCCTCTTCCTGCCATTGGTACTATTATTTTCATGTTTCTAATCCCCTCCAACCTCCCCAAAGGGGAGACTTTTTTAATGGTTTATGTTTTTATTATATTGTTCATCTTATATTATCTAACCGCTAGCCCCTCTTTTGGAAGGGTTGGGGAGGATTTTACTTCTTCCCTGTACTTCCAAATCCTCCTGCTCCTCTTTCTGTTTCGGCTAATTCTTCTACTAATTGCCATTCGGCTTGTTCGTGTTTAGCAATTACCAGTTGAGCAATTCTTTCTCCATTTTCAATTACAAAAGGCTCGTTGGAAAGATTTACTAAAATTACTCCCACTTCACCTCTGTAATCGGCATCAATAGTTCCGGGAGAATTTAATACAGTAATGCCATTTTTATAAGCTAATCCGCTTCTCGGACGAACTTGAGCTTCGTAACCCACAGGTAGTTCTATGAATAAACCTGTTTTTACCAAGGTTCTTTCTAATGGTTTTAAGGTTATTGGAGTTTCTATGTTTGCTCTTAAATCTACACCGGCAGCAGCCTCCGTACCATAATGTGGTAGCGGATGATTGGACTTGTTGACTATTTTTATTTGCATAATTAACGGTTTGAGGTTTCAGGTTTGAAGTTTGATGTTATTGAACATCAAACTTCAAACTTTTTAACTTGACGGCTAAATTACCACTTTTTTTGGTCTTTCGATGGCGTAAATTGTTCCTAAAAAGGCAAAAATTATTAACGTATGTATAAGATGTTTGGTATAGAAATTTTCTATGCTAAATTGAGTGGT
>DATGOR010000041.1:0-7989 GCA_035305805.1 Vicingaceae bacterium
ACCCATGGTGCATTAAGAAGAAAATTTGTCAGTTCGAGTTAATTTCATGATTGAAATGAATGAAATTAGTATCGAGAACACAAATTTTCAATAAAATAGTGTGTTCTCGATACTTTTTTCTGTGAAAAAACTCGAACTGACACTATTTTTATTGAAAATTCTTCCAAATGCACCACGGGTTTTTTTGTTTCCAAAAATGGAAACACTATGTATTGCTAAAGAATTGCTTTTTTGCAGCTATTGATTTCTATGTTACTATGTGGTTAAACCTTTTTATTCGTGCATTAGTGGTTTAACCTAAACTCCAAGCGTGGACGCTTGAAGTAGCGGAGGGACAGACTGACTCGTTTATGTTACACTCTTACGCCTATCACACAAACATCATCAACTTGTTCGTGGCGTCCTTTCCATGTAGAAAAATATTTTTCTAACGCTTGTTGCTGTTCTTCCATTGGAAGATGGTAAATATCTGTCAGTAAACGTTTAAATGGCTTGTACATGAGTTTTTTACCTTTTTCGCCACCAAACTGGTCGGCATACCCATCTGTAAAAACATAAATAGTATCTCCTTTTACTAGTTCAATGGTGTGCGTGGTAAAAGAACTTACTTGGTCAATTTTACCAATTGGTTGCTTGTCTGCTTTTATTTCTGCTCCTTCGTTGTGCTCGCCAAAAGGCAACATAAAATCCGGCCATTCTTTCCTATTGGGATTCACTATCCAAAGTGGATTATTAGCTCCTGCATATTGTAGTATAGCAGTAGTTTCATGTTCCATGTTCGAAGTTTGAGGTGAATTTAACCTCGGACCTGAAACATCAAACCTCAAACTACAAAGAGCTATATCCATTCCGTCCTTTACTTCTTCTTCTCCTTTTTCAAATTCTTGTACAACAATTTCTCTGGTTTTATCTAAAATTTTTCCTGGTTCCAACAGTTTAAATTCATTCACACTTCTTTTTAATGCATTGTTACATACTACACTTACTATTGCTCCGGGCACGCCATGTCCGGTACAATCAGCTGCTGCAAAAAGTACAGTTCCCTCCCCATCCCTTCCCTTTGGAAAGGGTGTCCCCCCTCCCTTGGAGGGGGTTAGGGGGAGGCTCTCCATCCAGTAGAAATCTCCACTAACCACATCTTTGGGGTGATAAATTACAAATGAATTTTTCAGGTTTTCTTTAAACAACTTGACAGGCGGTATAATTGCCTGCTGTATTCTTTTGGCATAATTAATAGAATCTCTTATTTCTTTATGTTGAGCTTCAATTTCATGCTTCTGGTTGGTAATAATTTGGTTATCTTTTTTCTTTATTTGATAACTTCTATACACCCAAACACCAAATGTGGATACAATGATTAAAAATGCTACCGATAACCAAATAATGTATTTTTGTTCTTCTATGGTAGAAGTTTTAGCATCAATAATTTTGTATTGGTTTTGAATGTAAGCTTCGTTTTCTGCTACTAACTTTTCTTTTTCAGTAAGTTCGTTTTCTACTTCATCAAATTTTGCTTTAACTGCTGCCAATTTCTTTTGATCTTTTTCTAAAAGCTCTTGCTGTTCTACCAATTTTATTTGTTTGGCAGTAATGGTAAAGTTCAGTTGCTTAAGGTTTTCTTCTTGCTGATTAATTTGTTGTTGTTGCTGAGCTACTTTTGCTTTTTGTTCTTCCAACTTTCTGTTAGATTCGCTCAATTCTTTTTTAGATTGCTCCACCAAAGCTGTTTTTATTTTCAATTCTTCCACTTGAGCTTCCAATGCTTTTTTGTTTTTTTCTATTTCATTTTGCAATTGTTTTTGTTGAGCCAACAATGCTTCCAAATCTTTGGTTTGTACTACCACTTGCTCATTTTGAGACAAACTTAAGGTCTCCATTTTTTCTTGTAGCGATTCCCAGTCTCTTTTGGTTTTTATGGCTAACGTTTTAATAGCAATGTTTACTTCTAAACCAACGTCATTGCATTTTTCTTCGTTCAGCTCAAATTCTATTTTATCGTTAACTCTAATAAAGTTAATCATGCATTGACCATAAGGGTAGTTTTCCCCTATAAGTAATACCGGTTTCTTTTGAACCTTTTTATAAATCTCTTTGATGTTGTGTTTTTCGGGATTATCAAAATAAAGCACCTGTAATTCGTGCAAAGGAGTATCGTAATTAACACGAATAATCTCTAATGGAGTGCCTTTTACATCTCTTTGGGCAGCAAGTTGTTGTAAGCCATTAAAAATGTAGTTGTAATCATCGCCCATTACCCCAATTTTAAAAGTTTTAAGCTGTTTAAAGTTGGGCCATTCAATGTATTTAGAAAAGTTATATATGAACAAGGCTTTTTGTTCGCCAATAGTTTTCTTTTCTTCTACCGATTGCGAAAAAGCTGAAATACTCAGACAGTAAACAAGTACAAAAAGCAGCTTTTTCATTGGTTGTATCAGGTTAGTTGATTGATAAATAGAAAAGTAAAAGTAATCATTTTTATAGATTAGTGCCTTCTTGAGGTGGTTCTTCAGTTACATTTTTTGTAGCTGAAGTAAAACTAGTCGGAGAAGCATCGTTTAGTGTAGCGTTTTCACATTTAATAGTGCGTGTTGGAAACTTTTGCATTAAATGAAAATCGTGTGTTGCCATCAAAATAGCTTTTCCTCTTTTGCTAATATCAAACAACAGTTTAATAATTTCCTCGGAAGTGTCCGGATCTAAATTACCCGTAGGTTCATCAGCTAAAATTAATTCGGGATCGTTGAGCAAAGCCCTTGCAATTACAACACGTTGTTGCTCTCCTCCCGATAATTCATGTGGAAACTTAAATCCTTTATTTGTCAAGCCTACATTTTTTAATACTTCTTCTATTCTTTCGTTCATTTTTTGTTTGTCTTTCCAACCCGTGGCTTTTAAAACAAAAAACAAATTATCATTAACGCTTCTATCAGTAAGCAATTGAAAATCTTGAAAAACAATACCTAACTTTCTTCTCAAAAAAGGAATTTGCTTTTTTTTCAACTTGGTTAAATCAAATTCGCACACAGAGGCATTGCCTTCTTTTAAGGGCAAATCGCCATACAAAGTTTTTAGTAAACTACTTTTTCCTGAACCGGTTTTACCAATAAGATAAACAAACTCGCCTGCATTAATTTGCAAAGAAATATCTTGCAACACCAAGGCTTGTTTTTGGTAAATTTTAGCATTTTCAATTGAAATAATCATCGCTGAAGTTAAGTTATTAATATCGAAACAAATTTATTTAATATTTGCCGAATGGCTGCATCAATCCGTTGATTTTAAAAAAATAATGTCAACAGAGCAAAGTTGAAAACTTGAAAAAACGGACGACCTATCCACTATATATACTTGATAATTTTACGCAAAACATTCTATAAATTAGGAAAGAACTGATGACGATAAAAAAAATTATACTTCTTACTGCTCTAACAAGTGTGCTGGCAGGAGTAAACGCTCAGAAAACCACTATTTTCACCAACGAAAACAAAGACTACAATCGTGGGTTAGAACTATATGACAAAGAAAAGTATAGTGCTGCTCAAGAAACATTTGAGCAAATAATTCAACAAGCTGACGATACCAAATCAGAATTGATAGTGAATGCATATTACTATCATGCTCTTTGTGGATTAGAGCTGTTTAATGATGATGCAGAAGGCTTGTTTATTGAGTTTGTATTAAAATATCCTGATAGTCCAAAGCTTAAATTGGCTTATTTTCATTTGGGACGTTATTATTTTCGAAAAAAGAAATATGACCAATCTATCGAATGGCTGGATAAAATAGATGTGTATGACCTGTCTGAAGAAAACAAAGCGGAATACTACTTTAAAAAAGGGTACAGCTATTTTGAAGAAGATAAATTAGACCAAGCTTCCGCAGCTTTTTTTGAGATAAAAGATGTGGACAATGCTTACAGCAATGCTGCCAAATACTATTATGCTCATATTGCTTACTTGCAAGGAAAATACGAAGCGGCTCTGCAAACTTTTTTAATGATAAAAAATGATGAGAAGTTCTCTCCCATTGTTCCTTATTATATCACCCAAATTTATTACTTGCAAGAAAAATACGATGAATTAATTGCTTACGCTCCGGCTTTGCTTGACACTGCTATTCCTAAGCGTGTTGGAGAAATTTCTCGATTGATAGGCGATGCCTATTTTAAAACCGAACAATATCCTCAAGCCATTCCTTACCTTCAGAAATACATCAAAGAAAAACCTTACGATGCCAATAAAGGAGATTATTACCAGCTTGGGTTTGCTTACTACAAAGCCGATAGTTGCGATAAAGCATTGCCTTGGTTAAAGAAATCCATTAGTAAAAATGACAGCCTTACTCAAATGGCTCATTATCATTTGGCGGAATGTTACTTGAAAATGAATGAGAAAAGGTATGCTCAATCTTCTTTTAGAGAAGCGGCCATTATTGATTTTGACAAAGAAATACAAGAAGACGCGTTATTTAGTTTTGCTAAAATTTCTTACGAACTTTCTTATCATCCTTTTAATGATGCTATTAAAGCTTTTGAAAAATTCATTAACACCTACCCTAATTCTACCAAGTTAAATGATGCCTATGAATTTTTAGTAGCTGTTTATTTTACAACAAAAAACTACAAAGCAGCACTAGCGTCTTTAGAAAACATCAAAAAATTAGATGTACAACTGCAAGAAGCGTATCAAAAAATTGCTCACTACAGAGGAATTGAATTGTTTAACAATCAAAATTATGCCGATGCTATCGTACACTTTGATAAATCGGATAAATATCCACTTTTGGGTGAAGTAAAAGCTGAAAATGCTTATTGGAGAGCTGAGGCTTACTACCGATTAGATGATTATGAAAAAGCAGCAGGGGCATATAAACAAGTACTTTACGAACCCAATGCTATTGCTTATTCTTTTTATAACGATGCCCACTACAACTTAGGTTATGCTTATTTTAAAATGAAAGAATACAGCAACGCTCAAAGTTGGTTTAGAAAATATGTACAAAATGAAACCAAAGAAAAATCTAAATTAAAAAATGACGCATTGAATAGAATTGGAGATTGCTTTTTTATTCAAAAAGAATATAAATCAGCCACCGAATTTTATGACAAAGCTGCCATGATAGGTATGTATCAATTAGAATACTCGCTTTACCAGAGTGCAATTTCTAATGGCGTAATGGGCAATTACAACGATAAAATAAGTTTACTAACTACCCTGATTAATAAAAAACAAGCCTCCCACTTATTGGACGATGCTATTTATGAATTGGCTAAAACACAACAAGACAAAAATAAAAACGATGAAGCGTTGAAAAACTTCAATTTATTAATAAACGAACATCCCAACAGCACATACATTAGTAAAGCTCTATTAAAACGAGGATTAATTTATTACAATCAAAAAGCAGATGACAATGCATTGATTTCCTTTAAAAAAGTGGTAAACGATTATCCGGGAACAGAAGAAGCCAAACAAGCTTTAGCAACAATAAAGAAAATCTATATTGACAAAGGAAGCATAGAACAATACGAAAATTATTTAGCCGGAGTTCAAAATGTTGATTCTGCTCAAATGATAATGGATAAAGATTATTTTGAAGTAGCCGAAAACAGTTTTATGAGCGGTAATTGCGATAAGGCAACGGCAGATTTCACCAAGTATTTAGAAAAATACCCTAACGGAACCTATAAGATTCAAGCCCACTACTACAAAGCCGTTTGTGAACAAAAAGCCGGTTTTAAAAACGAGGCTTTAATGGATTTTGAAGAAGTGATTAAACATCCAAAAAATGCTTTTACCGAAGATGCCTTGCTAAATGCAGCTAAATTGAGTAAAATGCTTGCCCAACCGGAAAAAGCCCTTAACTATTTTAGCAAATTAGAATATTTAGCAGATATTCAAGACAATGTATTTTTAGCTCAGGTAGAGCAAATGCGTTTAAATTTTGAGTTAGAAAATCACGACAATACGATAAAGTATTGTGAAATGATTATCAATAAAGATATTGATAACAAAAATTTACTGGCAGAAACACATCTTATTTACGGAAAAACAGCCCTTAAAAAAGATGATTACAATAAAGCTTTTAAAGAATTCTCTACAGCAGCAGCGGCATCAAATAAATTTGGCGTAGAAGCCAAATACAACGTTGCTAATATTTTGTATATGAGAGGCGATTATAACCTCTGTGAAGCCGAAGTATTCAGCTTAATAAAAGTATTTCCATCTTATGATTATTGGATAGGAAAATCGCTGATTTTGTTAGCAGACAATTATGTGGCTAAAGAAGATATATTTCAAGCAAAAATTACCTTGAAAAACGTAAAAGATAATAGCAAACATCAAGATTTAGTTGCAACAGCCACTGAAAAGCTTAACATTATTGAAGCTCAAGAAAATAAAAGAGAAAAACAAGAAGAAGATGAGATTGAACTTAAACTTTATGACAATGTAAAGTTAGACGACTTGTTTTATGAAGAAGAAAAAATTATTGACGAAGAAAATAATAACGCCAACAACCAAGAGGAAACTGAAAATGAATAATTATTCTGTAAAAATAACCGCTTTAGCTGTTGCTGTTTTTAGTAGCTTGTCGCTATTAGCACAAAGCAGCACCATTGATTCAACTACTGTAAATATTGTAGAAGAATACAAACCTATTTTGAATGAAGCCCACAAAATAAAAAACAATCCGGCAATTGAAGACACCTTTAAAATTGTACCTACCATGAGGTATTCATTTTTAAACAAGCAAATGCCTGTCAGTTTTGAAGTAGATCCTATTAAACATGCCAAAGTGGTAGGAGAACCTTTAATGAAACTCTACCGTGGTTATGCCAAAGTAGGTTATGGAACCAACGGAATGCCTATGGCAGATGTGTATTACAATTCTACCCGAAATAGAGATTTTGCTTGGGGAATACACGCAGGGCATTTATCTTCTGAAGGAATTAGAGATATTGGAAGGTCCGGGTTTAGTGATAATCATGTTGGTTTGTATGGCAAAAAATTCACCCGTCAGTTTACTTGGAAAGCAGGTTTTGATTACGACAGAAACAGCATGTATTATTTTGGTGTTCCTGATAGCTTACCCAAACAATTTGAACCTTCGGTAGGTAAGGAACAACAAACTGTGAACAAGTACAGTGGTATGTTTGGTTTTTCAAGAAACTTTACAGATACCAACCAATTTGACTACAACGCGACCATCAAATACCATTATTTTAATGATGCCTTTGGTGTGAATGAAAACAACATCAACTTACAAGGTAAGTTAAATAAATACCACAAAAGGGAACTTTATGAAATTGGAGCAAAGGTGAATTACAACAAAATCAATAATTTGCTTGATTTAAAAAATACCTTGTCGGTTGGATTAATTCCTCAAATAAGCACGCAAGCCAAAAAATGGAAATTAAACATTGGTGCAGGTTTGTACGTTAATTCTCAACAATTACTTACCGAAGATAACAGCTTCCACTTCTACCCTACAGCTGAATTTAAGTTTAATGTGGTGGACAACATTATTATTCCTTACGTTGGGATTAAAGGTGGAATTATTAATAACAGTTTTAGCAACTTCTTTGCAGAAAACCCTTACATCAATTCAGAAAACCTAGCTATCATCAACACCAATCAAAAATACGATGTGTATGGTGGAATTAGAGGTAGTATCAACGATAAAATAACTTTTAAAACCAGTTTAAGTCAGCAAAAAATTGACAACCAACCTTTATATGTTAAAGAAGCATTTACCGTGTTGCAAAATAAATTTAATGTGATTTATGATGAAATTACTTTCACGAATATTAATGCAGAAATTGGCTATCAAAAATTAGAAAAACTTAAAATCTTATTCTTAGCAGATTACTATAAATACGAAGCCAAAAATGAATTAAAAGTATGGCATAGCCCCGATTTTAAAGCTTCAATAGCGGGAATTTATGATTTGTCGGATAAAATTTTGGTGCGTTTAGATGTCTATTACCTT
>DATGOR010000042.1:0-3343 GCA_035305805.1 Vicingaceae bacterium
ATGAACGACAAAGAAGAGGCTGCCTATTTTTTTAACGATTTAGAACGCATCGTTGGAGACGATAAAGTGTTGTTTTTCCCAAATTCTTATCGCAACCCTTACCAAGTAGAACAAACCGACAACTCCAATGTATTGATGCGTGCTGAAGTTATTGGAGCGTTAAGTAAATCGTCCAACAAAATTATTGTTACTTATCCGGCAGCGTTATCAGAAAAAGTAATTACTAAAAATATATTAAAGAAGAATACGCTTAAGCTAAAGTTAGACGAAGAATTTTCCATGCAAAGTTTAACAGAAAAGCTGCACCAATTTGATTTTGAACGAGTAGATTTTGTAGTAGAACCAGGTCAGTTTTCTATTCGAGGTGGTATTGTTGATGTGTTTTCTTTTTCCAATGAAAATCCTTACCGATTAGAGTTTTTTGGTGATGAAATTGCTTCTATCAGAAGCTTCGACCCTGTTTCTCAGTTGAGTATTAAGAATTATACCAAAGTAACCATTTTACCCAACATCCAAAATTCCATGCTGGAAGAACAACGAATTTCTATCTTAGCATACCTTCCAAAAAATACGGTGGTTGCTTTTAAAGAAATTGAATTGGTTGCAGAAAAACTCGACAAAGATTTTGACAAAGCAACTGAAGCGTATCAAAAAGTAAAAACATCTCCTTTAGCACACTTAACTCCCGAAGAGTTGTTTTATGAAAAAAATCAATTTTTAAACGAAATTGAAACTAAAAACACCATAGAATTTGGCACTCAATTTTATCTTTCACCTCAACTTGTAGCAAACGTTAAGCAGCAAGTACAGCCTATTTTTAATAAAAATTTCGACTTGCTTCACCAAGATTTAGTGAACAAGAAAGAACAAGGTTATAAGGTAGCTGTTTTGGCAGATAGTTCTAAACAAACCGAACGCTTAACTGCTATTTTTGATGATATTGGTAAATCCATCGAGTTTAACTCCATTTTACTTACCATTCACGAAGGATTTGTGGATGATGACCTAAAAATTGCCCTTTATACCGACCATCAAATTTTTAACCGATATCAACGCTTTCAATTAAAAGACAGCTACAAGAAAAAAAGCGAGAGTTTAACCTTAAAAGAACTGCATAATTTAACTCCGGGAGATTTTATTACGCATATAGACCACGGTGTTGGGCGTTTTTCAGGGTTAGAAAAAATTGATGTAAACGGCAAACAACAAGAAACCATTAGGATTGTTTACGCCAACAACGATTTACTTTATGTCAGCATTCATTCGTTACACAAAATCACCAAATATGTAGGAAAAGACGGTACTCCACCAAACGTAAATAAATTAGGTTCTGCACAATGGCAAACCGCCAAACAAAAGACCAAAGCTAAGATTAAAGAAGTAGCCTTTGATTTAATAAAACTCTATGCTGAAAGAAAGTCTAAAAAAGGTTACCAGTTTATGCCCGATACTTATTTACAAAACGAATTGGAAGCTTCTTTTATTTATGAAGATACGCCCGATCAGCTAAAAGCTACGCAAGATGTAAAAAAAGACATGGAAGCAGATTATCCAATGGACAGGCTTATTTGTGGAGATGTTGGTTTTGGTAAAACTGAAGTAGCTATAAGAGCAGCTTTTAAGGCTGTTGCCGACAGCAAACAAGTAGCGGTATTAGTTCCTACTACCATTTTGGCGTTGCAACATTATAAAACATTTAAAGAGAGATTAAAAGATTTTCCTTGTAAGGTAGATTACATTAATCGTTTTAAAACAAAAAAACAACAAACAGAAACGCTAAAAAACCTAGCCGAAGGGAAAGTGGACATTTTAATAGGAACCCATCGTATTGTAGGAAATGATGTGAAATTTAAAGACTTAGGCTTGTTGATTATTGACGAAGAGCAAAAATTTGGGGTTTCGGTAAAAGATAAATTAAAAACCATAAAAGCCAATGTAGATACGCTTACGCTTACCGCTACACCAATACCCAGAACATTGCAATTCTCACTAATGGCAGCAAGGGATTTGTCTAACATTAATACGCCACCGCCCAACAGACAGCCTGTGGAAACCAAACTGGTTACTTTTAACGAAGAAGTTATTCGAGATGCAATTATTTACGAAACGTCAAGAAGAGGGCAAGTTTTTATTGTGAATAATCGTATTGAAAACATAAAAGAAGTAGCCGGGATGGTGCAACGATTATGTCCAAACGTAAGTATATTAAGTGCTCACGGACAAATGAAAGGAGCCGAATTGGAACAAAAAATGGCTGCTTTTGTGGATGGAGAATACGATGTGCTGATAGCTACCACCATTATTGAATCAGGATTAGACATTCCTAATGCCAACACCATTATTATTTTAAATGCCAACCATTTTGGAATGAGTGATTTACATCAAATGAGAGGAAGAGTGGGAAGATCTAACAAAAAAGCTTTTTGTTATTTGGTAGCACCTCCTATGCATACACTAACTCCGGAAGCTCGTAAAAGGTTAACAGCTTTGGAACAGTTTTCTGAATTGGGTAGCGGTTTCCAAATTGCTATGCGTGATTTAGATATTAGAGGAGCGGGGAATTTATTAGGGGCAGAACAAAGTGGTTTTATTTCAGAAATTGGATTTGATGTGTATCAAAAAATCTTGCAAGAAGCCATTGATGAATTGAAAGAAAACGAATTTAAAGAGCTGTATGCAGAAGAATTAAAAACCAAAAACTTTATAAAAGATTGTCAAATAGAAACCGATTTTGAAATTTTAATTCCAGACGATTATATTACCAACATTGCCGAAAGACTATCCATTTACAAAGAGCTGGATGAACTGGAAAACATAGAAAGTCTGGAAAAATATAAAAATCAGCTGATAGATAGGTTTGGAAAAATTCCTTATGCTACCGAACAACTTTTTAAAGCCATCCAACTAAGATGGATAGCCAAAGAAATAGGATTTGAAAAGTTGGTGTTAAAACAACAAAAACTCATTGGCTACTTTATTTCTAATCCTGATTCGCCTTATTTTCAATCAACAAGGTTTACCAATGTATTAAGCTATGTACAACAAAACCCACGTACTTGCAAAATGAAAGAGAAAAACGATAAATTATCTCTGGTTTTTGAAAACGTAAGTTCTATTCATCAGGCAATAGAATTGATAGAGCCAATGTTAAGACCCGTATTGACTTAATTTTAAACCAAACAAAAATTGATTTTAGCAATAAAAAAAAATAAGTAGCTTTGGAACAAATTTTGATAACCACATTTCATAAAATTTTAAACACAAAACCATGAAAAGATTAGCGTATTTTTTTGCTTTAGTAATTGTAGCTTCACTGTATGCTTGTAGCTCAAGTATCCCGTTT
>DATGOR010000043.1:0-2503 GCA_035305805.1 Vicingaceae bacterium
GTATATTTTTAAAGATCAAATGTTTAAATCAGAAAAAAAATGGTTGCAGCCTTTTGAAGAAGTTGCTTTAGGTTTTGAAATTTACAACTTGTTTAATAACGAAAACGCCATAACAAATACATGGGTTCGCGACGTATATTCAAAAACCATGTACGCTATTCCAAACCGAATGACCATGCGTACCTTTAATTTAAAGCTAAATATGCGTTGGTAAAAAGTTGTAAATACTAAGTATTAACAAAATATTATTTTTTTGCTACGTTATGCACATTGGCAGCATGCAGAGGTGACGTTTATGATGAAATTGATCTGCAAAAACTATCTATTAGCAGGCTTAACCGCCTGCTTTTTTATTTCACTGTACGCTGAAATAATTTAAATATTAGCCAACTTTGGCACGGTAGTTATTTATAAAATACTGATAAAAAAGTTAATAATCAATACTTTTGTTTTTGTTTTATGATTTATCTTCACAACATTAACTTAAAATTATATTAAATTATGAAAAAATCTATTATTGCCCTAATGGGCTTGTTTACGCTGGTAGCGTGTAGCGAAGATGTGTACGACGAAATTGATCTGTAAAACGAAGAGGCTGCAAATGATGCAAACAATGGGGGAATGCAGACAAATAGTTATCATGGTCCCGACCATGGTTATTATAACGGAGGTATCATTCCTGGTGGAGGATACGTTTCACCTTGGGATGTTTGGTACAGAAATAATCCAAATCCTCCGGTGTATATGATTGGAAAAGCATCAGGATCACTTGAAATGACCGTAACTGCACATGTTGGCCTCGCTTACTTTGATAGTTCTGACGACGGTTTTTATAACGACCCGTTTTTACCATTGATTGGGTCTCCAAGTCTAGTAGCTGATTTTTGGAGTGGTAATTACCCTAATTTATTTGCCGGTAATCAAGAAATTGGTAATTTAATAAAAGCAAAACCGATTATCATAGGTGCTGGTATGGGACCTGAAAATGAACTACCTATTAGCTCTACAGATCATTTACCAGTTATTCAAGCAAATGTCAGTCCTATAACTAACCCTAATAAATTGTTTTTTGATATCAGTGCTACAGCAACACCGCAAGAGATACAGTTACTTGCAGATTATGGTAAAGTGTTTTACTATGAGGTAGTTGTAACCGATGGAGCTGGTGGTAATTTTAAATGTATTGTTGAGGCTGCTAACCCTACATTAGAAGGGACACCAATGGAAGCTTATTGGGAACCAACTTATTTACAAGCAAACGTACCAGGGTCAGCAAGCCCAAAAGATATTCATTACTATTTCACCAACATAGGTGGAACTCAATGGACTTCACCTCCTGGAGGAGCTCCTTCAGGCCCTCCGAGTTCACAAGTAGGTTATGCGTGCGATTCCCGTGAAGTAGTTATAAGAAGTACCTATAAGAACAAATATCCTACGGCGCTAACACCTACTTCTACCGTTCACCTAGGTATATATCAGGGAAGTTGGCTATGGCAAACGTCTGGTTTATCTCTATTTTTAAGCAATTAATTTTATATTAAAGCAACCTAAATTAAAGGTTGCTTTATTTTTTAATAAAACTTTTTACTGTATAACCACTTTCAGTTTTAATATGCAATAAATAAGTACCTGCAGAAAGATTCTCTACATTGAGCGTAATTTCTTTTTCAAAGCTACTCTTTTGTTCTTTTATTATTTTACCATTAACATCATAAACTGTTAATTCTTTTATAATAATATTCTCACTGTTGGTTACAGTAAGCATATTGGTGACCGGATTAGGGTAGATGTTGAATTTTGATGATAGAACATTATAAACACTTGCAGTAGGTACCGAGCTAACAGCAGAAACAATTATATTATCGTATTTATAAACAGATTGATTATAGGGTGCGGTGCCTGTAAAAGATCTCAGGTGCAAAGATGTTGCAAGGTCGTAGCTCATATCAACAGTTGTAGTTTTTACTTCATTTATTGCCAATACGGGTATTCTAAAATAGATTGTTTGATTGATACTATCATATGAGAATTATCAATATCGATATTCGTAAAAGATTCATTATTATAAAACTCGTATTCTATTTTTAAAACATTGTTTCCAGCATCTCTGTTTTTCCAATTTTTTTCCAAATCCCGAATCACTGCTACATTAGTTCTATCTGTAGTAATAGTGTTCACAACGGGACTTGTAATTTCTAATACTTTACCCATACCTGATTCAGCAATAATTTTAAAGTAATTATTACTTTGGTTGGCAGTAGTTGTATTACTTGTGGTATACCAGCCACCTTGCCCGGGTGTGTTACCATTAAAGTCGGTACCTACATTACCCAAGGTTAAATTGTCAAAATTTTCACTATATAGTACTTGTGCTGTGGTTAGCTGTGATACACATAAAAACGCTGCAATAAATAGTACATTTTTTTTCATGGCATTTTATTTAAATTAATGTTAAATATACTGCTTTTTGTTATTTAAAGCAATTGACCTCTGAATAAACTAT
>DATGOR010000044.1:0-3464 GCA_035305805.1 Vicingaceae bacterium
ATGCAAAATTTAGAAAAAGACTACAACACCAGAAGACCTAAAATGGTTATTCCCGAATACGGCAGAAACATTCAAAAAATGATAGACCATGCCATTACCATTGACAACCGTGAAGAACGCAATAAAATTGCCAACGCCATCATAAGTGTAATGGGACAGCTAAATCCGCACCTTAGAGATATTGCCGATTTTAAACATAAACTATGGGATCACTTATTCATTATTTCCGATTTTAAATTAGATGTTGATTCCCCCTACCCGCTTCCTGATAAAGAAGCTATAGCTAAAAAACCAGAAAAATTAGCTTACCCGGAAAACAACATCCAATTTAAGCATTATGGAAAAACCATAGAAAACTTAATTGAGCAAGCCATTTTAATGGAAGATAAAGACGAGAAAAAAGCCCTTATCAACATTATTGCTAACTTGATGAAAAAAACCTACCTCACCTTTAATAGAGATAGCGTTAATGACGAGTTGATAATAAACGATTTAAAAATTCTTTCAAAAGGAAAACTAAATCTTGAAGATACTTTTGAATTTGTTTCTACTGACGATATTTTATCTTCCGACAAGGGCAAAAAAACTACTACCAATAATGCTAGAAATAAGCGGCCACGCAATAAAAATTATAAAAAAAAGAGACATTAATATTTGACTAAATCATGGGAAGTTTTCAAATTACCGGAGGAACAAAATTAAGAGGTGAGTTAACCCCACAAGGAGCAAAAAACGAAGCTCTTCAGGTGGTTTGTGCTGTTTTGCTAACACCCGAAAAAGTTACACTTCATAATTTACCTGACATTAGAGATGTAAATTTTCTGATAGATTTATTAGAAGAATTAGGCGTAAAAGTAAATCGAGAAGGCAACGGAACAGTTCATTTCCAGTCGGACGATATTAATTTAGATTACTTGTTGAGCGACCAGTTCAAAAAAAGAGCTGCTTCTCTGAGAGGTTCCATCATGATTTTAGGACCACTTTTAACAAGATTTAAAATTGCCTATATGCCTAAACCGGGTGGAGATAAAATTGGAGCAAGACCTTTAGATACGCACTTTTTAGGCTTTTCAAAATTAGGGGCTACCTACGAGTACGATGCTAAAAACACTTTCTACACCCTTAAAGCAGACAAACTGGAAGGAAAGTACATTTTGCTTGATGAACCTTCTGTAACAGGAACTGCTAATATCCTTATGACTGCCGTAATGGCAAAAGGAAAAACCACCATTTACAATGCTGCTTGCGAGCCTTACTTACAACAACTTTGTGCTATGCTAAACAGCATGGGAGCAAAAATTAAAGGCGTTGGTTCCAACTTATTAGAAATTGAAGGCGTTTCGGAAATGAATGGTTGTACTCATACTTTACTTCCAGATTTTATTGAAGTTGGTTCGTTTATTGGTTTGGCAGCCACCACTCAATCAGAAATTACCATCAAAAACTGTAGAGTGGATATGCTAGGAAGAATCCCTGAGACTTTTGAACGATTAGGAATTCAATTAGAAATAAGAGGCGATGACATTTACATACCATCACAAAAACATTACGAAATAAAACGCATGATTGATGGTTCTATACCTACTATTTACGATGCTCCTTGGCCGGGTTTTACTCCCGATTTACTAAGTATTGTATTGGTAACCGCTATTCAAGCAAAAGGAACAGTACTCATTCATCAAAAAATGTTTGATAGCCGTTTGTTCTTTATTGACAGATTAAAAGATATGGGGGCTCAAATTATTTTATGCGACCCACATAGAGCCACTGTAATTGGAATCAATAGAGATTACAACCTAAGAGCTACTACCATGTCTTCTCCGGATATTAGAGCGGGTGTTGCTTTACTAATTGCAGCCATGTCGGCAGATGGCAAAAGTATTATCAACAACATTGAACAAATTGACAGAGGATACCAACATATTGACACTAGATTAAACAAAATTGGAGCTGAAATTATTCGATTATAAATCGGCATTCTATTTGACTAAATTTTCCCGAATAAAAACCAACACCTATGGAAACCATTAAAAAATTCAAATCGAGCATTATTCTAGCATTAATGATTATTGTAACGCTAGGCTTTATGTATAAACAAAATACCGGATTAAACATAGGCGAGATTGCTCCTGATTTAAAATTTAACAATCCTGAAGGAAAAGAAATCACCTTATCGTCATTAAAAGGTAAAGTAGTGTTATTAGACTTTTGGGCATCGTGGTGCATGCCATGCAGAAGAGAAAACCCTGCAGTAGTTAAAGCTTATCAACAATTTAAAAACGAAACATTTAAAAATGGCAAAGGCTTTACTGTATATGGTTTTTCATTAGACACCAATAAAGACGCATGGAAAACAGCCATTGAAAAAGACGGATTGATATGGGAGCATCATACTAGCGACCTTAAAGGTTGGAACTCTGAAGGAGCCTCTCTTTATAATGTTAATTCCATTCCCAGTAACTATTTAATTGATGGCAACGGTAAAATAATTGCTAAAAACCTAAGAGGAGAAGCACTAATTGAAGCCTTAAATAAAATAAAAAAATAAGGTCTTTTTCTTTATATTGTCAATAATTCCTGACAATAAAACAATTTGCTGACAAAATGACTAAAAGCTTTTAAATGGTAGTATTTTTGACTGCCATTTGCAACTGTTTATTAAATTTTAAACCATGGAAACAAACAAAGAGGAAAAAGAGAACGCTCAAGAGCAAGCAACGAAAAATGAAACTCAAGAAACTACTGAGAGTAATGAAAATAGCTCAGAACAAACATCTCAAGAAAACAAAAAAGAACTTACTAAAGAAGAACAATTGGAAATAGAATTACAGGAAGCAAAAGACAAATATTTACGTCTTTATTCAGATTTTGAAAATTTCAGAAAAAGAACTCAAAAAGAAAAACTAGACTTATTTAAAACAGCCGGAGAGGAGATAATAACTGCCTTACTTCCTGTAATTGATGATTTTGAAAGAGCTTCAAAAGCCATGCAAGATGCAAAAGATATTGATTCCGTAAAAGATGGTATGAAGTTAATCCACGAAAAGATGCTTTCTATCTTAAAACAAAAAGGATTAGAAGCTACACCTTCTCAAATAGGAGAACCATTTAATGTTGAACTACACGATGCCATTACTCAAGTTCCTGCTCCTAGCAAAAATGAAGTAGGCAAAGTTATAGATGAAGTTGAGAAAGGCTATTCATTAAACGGAAAAGTAATAAGATATACTAAAGTGGTTGTAGGACAATAATAAAGTTTCAGGTTTAAAGTTTGAGGTTAATCCCAAACTTCAAACTTCAAACATCGAACTTCAAACTAAAAAAAAATGAGCAAGAGAGATTATTACGAAGTATTAGGCGTTTCTAAAAATGCTTCCGAAGCAGAAATAAAAAAAGCTTATCGTCAATTAGCTATTAAATATCATCCGGATAAAAACCCTGACGATAAAACTGCTGAAGATAAA
>DATGOR010000045.1:0-2739 GCA_035305805.1 Vicingaceae bacterium
GGTTTGCTACAACTCAACTTTCCAAAGTTTACGTTTCGATTCAAAAATAGCGAAAATAAAATATCTATTTTCGACGTCATACGTAAAAAGTTTGTGGTTTTACAGCCCGAAGAATGGGTAAGGCAACATTGCGTGCATTACCTCATCCATGAAAAAAAGTATCCTATACCACTCATAAATGTTGAGAAAAAATTAAAAATCAACGGTTTAACGAAGCGGTATGATATCGTTGTTTTTAATAATGATGGCAGTATATTCCTCATTGTAGAATGCAAATCCCCAAACATTGTAATCAATCAAGCCACATTCGACCAACTTGCCACTTATAATCTTACTTTAAAAGCCACATTTTTAATGGTCACTAACGGAATTAATCATTATTATTGTCAAATGGATTTTAAAAACGAGCAGTATGTTTTTTTAAAGGACATACCGTGTTACGGTGAATATTAATGATGGCAAAAAGACCATTTGGATTAGGAAAAAAATGAAAATAGCTATTGTAATATTAAACTGGAATGGCAAAAAACTCTTAGAGCAATTTTTGCCTTCCGTTATGGAGCATTCAAAAGAAGCTGAGATTTTTGTGGCTGATAATGCTTCTACGGATGATTCACTGAATTTCATAACAATCCATTATCCTGCAATTAAAATCATTAAAAATACTACAAATGGCGGGTATGCCAAAGGCTATAATGATGCTTTAAAATATATAGATGCTGATGTTTATTGTTTGTTGAATAACGATGTGGAAGTTACAAACAATTGGTTACACCCCATTATTAGTATATTCGAACAAGAACCAAAGACCGCTATTATTCAACCAAAAATTTTGGATTTTAAAAATAGGGACTCATTCGAATATGCTGGTGCCGCAGGAGGCTTTATCGATAAATATGCTTTTCCATATTGTCGAGGCAGAATTTTTGAAACCATTGAAAAAGACAATGGACAATATGATGATATTGCTGATATTTTTTGGGCTTCGGGTGCGTGCTTTTTTGTGAGAAGCGATGTGTTTAAAACGCTTAATGGTTTCGATGAACACTTTTTTGCTCACATGGAAGAGATAGACTTTTGTTGGAGAGCCAAAAATCTGGGCTATACCATAAAGTATGTCTATCAATCTAAAGTATATCATTTAGGAGGTGCAACCCTAGCCAAGGCAAACCCCAAAAAAACCTTTTTAAATTTTAGAAATAGTTTATTTGCCCTTACAAAAAATGCACAAGGTCCACTATTCCCTATTGCATTTATCAGGCTATCATTGGATGGCATAGCAGGTATTAAATTTTTACTGGATTTTAAACCTCTACATACATTAGCAATTCTAAAAGCCCACATCCATTTCTACAAACATCTATCCCATCTCATTAGACAACGAAAGTCCACAAAAAACAAGGTAAAATATTACACAAAAACATCTATTGTGCTTGATTATTTCGTAAATAAAAATAGGGTATATAATAGTCTTTAAAGATTTAGCAAATTATTTGTTAAAATGCCTTAAAATGCATAAAATTATATACTTTTGTTATTTAATTGAATTTGAAATTAATCCTATAATAATTATGAAAAAAGTTTTATTATTTAGCGTATCTACAATGATGTTGCTAAGTTCTTGCGTGTCAAAAAAGCAATTCACGGACTTACAAGCAAAACAAAAAGAAACCCAAGATTTGCTTAATTCTGCAACAGTAAAATTAAATACTTGTTTAGAAGAAAGAGCTACTGCAACTGCTAGAGCAGCTGCATTAACTGAGCAAGTTGCCGATTTACGTAAATCAAACGATAATTTACAAGTTTTATCTGCAAAAGGTGCTAGTAACATCGAAAAAACATTAGAAAGCATTAAAGAAAAAGACTTAAAAATTACACGTCTTCAAGATGCTTTAAGCAAAAAAGACAGTATTACTTTAGCGGTAGTAACTAGCTTAAAACGTGAAGTAGGGATTAATGATCCAGACATCGAAATCAATGTTGAAAAAGGTGTTGTATTCATCTCTATCGCAGATAAATTGTTATTCCAAAGTGGTAGCTACAACGTAACTTCTAAAGCTAAAGATGTATTGGCAAAAGTAGCTAAGGTTGTTAACAGCAAACCAGATTTCGAATGTATGGTTGAAGGACACACTGATAGTGTACCTTACCAAAGTGGTGTTTTATTAGACAACTGGGATTTAAGTGTTAAACGTTCTACTTCTATTATTAGAGTATTACAAACCTTAGGCGTTAACCCAAAACAACTAATCGCAGCTGGACGTGCTGATTATGTGCCTTTAGCTGATAACGATACTGCAGAAAACAGAGCTAAAAACAGACGTACTCGTATTGTAGTATTACCTAAAATTGATCAATTCTACGAAATGGTTGAGAAAGAAATGAAAAATCTTACTGCTCAAAACTAATTAGAATTTCAAATTATAACTGAAAGCCCAACTTTAAAAGTTGGGCTTTTTTTTATTTATCAGACCAAACTGCCAATTCATTCCCGGCAGGGTCTAAAAAATGGAATCTCCTTCCGCCAGGAAAAGAGAAAATACTTTTCGATATTACACCTCCATATGCCAATACATTTTTTTCAGCCAAGTTTAAATCCTCATGATACAAAACAACTAATACGCCGTTTACAATCTTTGAATCCGACTTTTCAAAACCACCCTCTAGGCCCGCATTGGAAAAAGCAACATAATTCGGACCATAATCGGTAAAAACCCAATTAAAACATTTACTATAAAA